>JABHNP010000214.1 GCA_018694455.1 Planctomycetaceae bacterium
AAAGCCTCTCGAAGCCTTCTTTTCCACTGATTTCTAACAACGGCATTTCCAACTCGGCGAGAGACTGAAATACCAATACGAGGATGAGCCAGACTCATAGCCTGCTGTGCACCGTAAATTATAAGTGGTCCACTGGCAACTGACTGCCGCTGTTTATAAACACGGTGAAAGTCTGCAGTACGAAGTAATCGTAGCTTCCTGGGGAAATGAAAGTTTGTCTCTGGTGTATTTACCACTTGATAGTAGCCCGTGGACCATCGTGCATACTCGCTTCAACCACCTTTGCCGACTCCAATAGTGCTTTTGATGCCGCCTCATCATCTGACATCGGTAACACAATCTGCACCTCTGCAATCAGATCGCCCTTAGACCCGTTTGCATGGCGAACTCCCATTCCGCCAGCCCGCAATTTTTTCCCCGAGGACGTCCCTGCCGGTATTCTCAAGCTGATTGTTCCCCATGGAGTTGGTAGATCAACTTTTGCTCCTTCTAAAGCTTCCGAAAGAGAAATCGGCAAACTTACTGCAAGTGTATCTCCTTCACGGCGATACACCGAGTGCTGTTCAACACCCACGTCAAGAAGAAGATCACCCGCTACTCCACCGCCATGGCCCGGCCTTCCCTGCCCACGTAAACGCATACGAGAACCATCAGGAAGTCCTTGTGGAATGGTAATGCTAAGGGTCTCATGTTTACCATTCCGCTCAAATCGCACCTCAGTTTTTCCACCATCAATTGCTAACTGAAATGGAACACGGATGTTGGCCGTGATGTCCTCTCCAGGCGTCCGCGGGTTACGTCTCGTCCGGCTTGAACGCCGCTTTCCGCCACCGAATAAATCAGCAAAGCCACCGCCGCCGAAAAGACTTTCTAAATCAACCTCTCCACCAGACTGGAATCCACCAGACTGCCCCTGCGGTGACCAGCCGCCACCGCCGCCAGCTCCAACACCTTCGAAGGAGCTTCCGTACCGATCGTACATCTCCCTCTTACTCGGATCATTGAGTACATCAAAAGCTGTCTGAACTTTTTTAAACTGCTCTTTTGCGGCATCGTCATCTGGGTGAAGATCTGGATGGTATTTCCTTGCCATTTCTCGATATGCTTTCTGAATATCATCAGATGTCGCCGTGCGAGAAACGCCCAGTATTTGATAATGATCATCCGCCATTCGATTTCTCACCTGTGCGCTCGGGAACTCTTACAAACTCTACAGAATAGATTACCGGACTCTGAAAAAACGTCTAGCTTATGATCGCCTCTTCCTCGACCTTGAACGGTTCTGCGGCTGCGGTACACCACTGCGGGACGCACCGCCCACTCGTGAGGAGGTCGACAATTGTTTTTTCTCCCCACCACCTGCATTGTTTGGAAGTTTCGTAATCGTTTCATTCGCTGCTGAGGCCTCCTCCATAAATGCAACCTGGCTGCGAATATTGCTCTGATTTCTTGCTCGAACATCATGCACATAAGCGCCGTCTGAATGCAACGTTCTTGCCCGTGTGTTATCAGCCATGTATGTCGGCACAATACTTGCGAGCACTCGCTCCTTAAGTGGCCCTGCAAGCACTGGGAACATAACTTCGACCCTCCTGAAGAAGTTTCGAGGCATCCAGTCTGCGCTACCCAGATACACTTCAGCATTTACTCCGTCACCAAACACAAATATCCGACTATGCTCAAGAAACCGATCAACGATACTCCGAACTTGAATATTCTCGCTTAACCCAATAACGCCTGGCCGTAAGCAACAAATTCCACGGGAGAGAATCTCTATTGGCACACCCGCTTGACTGGCTTCATATAAAGATTCAATGATCTGATGGTCAGCTAATGAATTTACTTTTGCAAAGATTTTCGATGGTTTACCGGCACAAGCAAGGGCTTTCTGAGAAGCAATTAATTCGAGTGTTCGGCTGTGCAGATCATTTGGAGCAACAATGAGCTTTTTCCAACGATGTCCCTGCGAATACCCCGTCAGCAAATTGAAAAGAGCAGAAGCATCTTCTGCAATTTCAACATCTGCCGTAAACAATCCTAGGTCCGTATATGAAGTGGCTGTCGCTGGATTATAATTTCCGGTTCCAAGATGAACGTATCGCTTAAGTCCTTCACGCTCATTCCGAATGACAAGCGAAACCTTACAGTGTGTTTTGAGATCAAGAAAACCAAAAACAACGTGGACTCCAGCTCTCTCTAGTTGCCTCGCCCAACTCACATTGTTTGCCTCATCAAACCGTGCCTTGAGTTCCACGAGTGCTGTAACGTGTTTACCAGCTTCTGCAGCATCCATGAGGGCTCGAATTATTGGTGAATCACCGCTGGTGCGGTAAAGGGTCTGCTTAATCGCCAAAACCCTCGGATCCCTTGCCGCGGACGTGACAAAATCAACAACTGGGTCAAATGATTCATACGGATGATGAACTAAGACGTCTTCACGAGCCACGGTCGAAAAGATGTCACGCTGCTGACGGAATGCAGCAGGTCTTCGTGGTGTGTGTGGCTTATCATGAAACTTCTCAAAACCTGAAAGTTTATAAAGTTCCCAGAGCCCGGTGAGATCAAGCGGTCCGTCGATGCGATAGACCTCATTATAAGTCGTAACACCTGGCTCCTGACTATTCGCCCTCAAATCCTCATCATCAATAATTCGCTGGGCAATTGACTCATCAGCCTTTGCTGCAATCTCTAACCGAACAGCTTGTCCCCGCTGCCTTTCCTTGAGTCGCTCTTCGATAAGCCGAAGCATGTCGTCTGATTCTTGCTCAAGAAGTTCCTGGTCGCAGTCACGTGTAATACGAAAGGTCGTCCACGACTTAACTGAAAATCCACCGAATAATTCTGGCAACCGTGCTGCAACCAATTCTTCTAGAAGTACGAAGCAAACAGTATCTGAATTTTCATCTGGTAGCAGAATCACTCGTGGCAGCACCTGAGGAACTTGCACAACAGCAAACAACTGCTTTGGACCAAGGCCTTTTTCATGTTCGAGCATAGTGCCAAGGTAGAGGCCACGATTATGGTACCGAGGTGATGGATGAGCCGGATCACAAGCCATTGGGGTAAGAATTGGTAACGCTCGCTCATGAAAGAATCGATCAACATACTTCCTTTGCTCTTCTGTGAGTTCCGTATCTCGTAAAAGTTTAAATCCGGCCTCTTGCATAGCTGGGCCAATAATTTCCCGAAGACACCGATACTGCCTGGCCACAAGTTCCTGAGTACGGTGCGCTATGGCACGCAGCTGCTCACTAGCGGTTAGACCATCAGCAGCAAAATCTTGGGGTGCGCCATCACCAAACGCTTGTTCTCGAATACCGGCCACACGAACCATGAAAAACTCATCTAGATTCGAGCTGAAAATTGCAAGAAATTTCATGCGTTCAAGCAGCGGATTCTCCTCATTTTCAGCTTCTTCCAGAACTCTTAGGTTGAATTCGAGCCAACTCAATTCGCGATTAATGAACGCTTCTGGTCCAATCTTCTTTGTGGATTCTTCAGCCAACGTCGCTATCCTTTCGAGCGATTCGTACCCGCTCTTTTGCATAAATTAAACTGCCAACAACAGTCGACCCGACAACCGGATTACAAGACTTTCCATACACACCCTAATTCTTTCATATTCCAAACGCCCGTGTGGCTAAAAACTCCTTCGAAATGCCAGAAATACCTGCCAATTCGACACTTCTGGAAGCGGCTATGGCAGTCAGTAGGGAACTACTGCCTCGGCCTTCCTGCTTAACTCCCGGGTGGTGTGCAGCCATAGCGAGCATCTTGGAGGCAACTGCACGTAAACCTGGAAATGTCAGTCCGAGAAAAAGTTTTGAAGATCTTTCCTATGACGAGCTTTGCAATGCAGCGATCGCGATAGCGCCCATCTTGGATAAGGCAGCAACTACTCCGTTAGGAAAAACGATTCGGGATGCGGTCACTCAATCACAATCAACGACTCGTTCAAATGCCAACTTAGGCATTATCATTGCGATAGTACCTCTTGTCATAGGAAGCAAATCACCAAATGTTTTTTTGTCAGCAGATGGTGCCGACACTGCAATCAATAAATCTGATTCGCAGGACGCACTTGATATTTACGCTGCGATCAAACAAGCAAATACTAAGTCACTGGGCACACGCAATAAATATGATATTCAAAACGCACCTCCGCAAGCAATCCGGGAAGCAATGCGGTATGCTGCCACAACAGAACCGAAAGATAGCATCGCTGCTCTCTGGGGCTTTGGCTATCAGTCCTTATGGGACAACGCGGTCTCTGATCTGAAAAACTACGAAACTCGTGCAGAAAGCTGGGAACAAGCAATTGTCAACACTGCTTTAGCCCAACTCGCTCGCACCCCAGACTCCCTCATAACCCGTCGTCATGGGATACAGGAATCTCTTCGGGTTTCCTCAGAGGCTGCCGCATTGCTTGCGTTACCGGAACAAGATCGTTTCTCCGCTGTCGAGGCATTTGACTGGCGTCTTCGGCACCCCTGCCGTATAAACCCTGGCACTACTGCGGATCTTGTTGCTGCTGCATTATACGTTCATCTATGGAACTCGTGTTTCCATGAACTCTTTTAATAACCGAATTTTAAAATGACAGTAATTTTTTCCGTATCATTAAAAAAAGCAGTCCATGTTTTTTCAGCTGGCCACTTCATAACCCTTAAAAACGATCTTTGCGAATCCATACACGGACACAATTGGACGGTAGCATGCTCAACCTCGGGCGCTCCTGACAACCACGGAATGGTCATTGATTTCATTTTTCTCCGTGACACCCTCTCAGAAATCATTGCTCGACTCGATCACAGTTTGCTTTTGCCAACAAAAAACCCTTTTCTTAACGTAACCCAACAAACACATGCAGGCCGAGAAGAGGTCCTTGTGACGTTTGAAAAACGACGCTGGATATTTCCGGCTGATGAATGCAGACTCCTACCACTCATCAACACTACTGCCGAACTACTCGCGGAGTGGATTGGCACTGAATTACTTGAGCGTCTGGCACAAAACGGCTTGAGACAACCAGGCTTTATTCGCCTTGAAGTAGATGAATGCCTTGGGCAATCGGCAATCTGGGAAAAGGTTATGGACTAGCTAATTCTTCAACAAGCAAATTGCTTGCCGCGTCAATTGCTAGAGCAACCATAGCGTTATTGACTCGTACGTAAAAAACACCCGTTGGACTTTTCGTCTCTTCAACATGGCCACTAGATCCAAGAATTAATCCTGTTTCGGCAAGGTAGCGTAAAAAAACTGGTGATTGATCAAGAACGCGAGTCACTCGAAAACTGACGCCCATAGGAAGCGTAGATAACGGTTGATATTTATTTATGTGCTCCGAATCTGAACCGGTCGTTCCTCTCGGAATTGGATCACCATGAGGATCCACCTCGGGCCTACCAAGGTATTCATCGATCCTGTCGACTAACAGATCACTAACAGCATGTTCCATGTGCTCCGCCTCATCGTGCACTTCATCCCAATTCATTGAAAGTGTTTGTACTAAAAACTGTTCAATGAGCCGATGGCGACGAATCATTCGTAATGCCAAAACTTGGCCTGTTCGTGATAGCGACACACCCTCGTAGGGAGTATGCATTGCTAGGCCAGCAGTATTAAGTGTCTTGAGCATACTCGTTACAGTCCCCGGCGCGACCCCAAGAGTAGATGCTAACTGCCCCGTAGTCACAGGCTTCTTATCCTGCTGTTCTGAAATCTGATAAATAGCTTTTATGTAATTCTCTACCGTAAGGCTAGGCACAGTAATCTCCGAAAAAACAAGGGATCTCGGTGTACACTACTTAGAATCGAATTGCGAATCGATCGGAAACATACCAAGATAACCCCTCGATCACCAAGAAGTCGAGATAAATATTGTCGTACAGATCATTCTGTACTCGTTATCACTAAGCTCTCTCCAACATATCATCAGTCGTTGCATAATACAGAAACAACAATGCCTAGTACGCCGACGACGAAAGTGTCACTGAGCGACGGTGCTGCAGTGTGCCTTCATGAACTCCTCGAAAATCCTCAGCAGTATCAGGCAGGCATTACCAATTGTTCTGGCGCACGAATCATCGATTGTGGTGTGCGGGCAAGTGGATCGGCAGAACTTGGTGTCCTCATGGCTGAAATTGCGATGGGTGGCCGTGGAAAAGTGGCGATCGACACCAAACAAGAGTTCGAAGCTCTACCAGACCTCTGGTCGAAATGCCCATGGCCATTGGTTCAGGTGCATTCTGACGACCCTGTATCGGCGTGTCTTGCTTCCCAGTACGCCGGCTGGAAGATTGACCAGGATAATTATAGGGCAATGGCAAGTGGTCCAATCCGTGCCGTCATTGGGAAAGAAAAAATTTATGAAACGATTGGGCGGCGGGAACGACCAAGCATGACGATCGGCTTACTTGAGGCAAACAGAATGCCGCCGGAAGCTGTCTGCCAGGAACTCGCTGCCCTCGCGGGACTTCCGACTCACGCGATAACTCTACTTGTTGCCGCAACCGAAAGTCCCGCGGGATTAGTCCAGATCGTAGCTCGATCATTAGAGACCTCGCTTCACCAGCTTCACGAATGTGGCTTTAATTTAGAACGAATTGTTCGCGGCAGTGCGATAGCACCACTTCCCCCCAAAACCCAAGACACTCTCATTGCTCTTGGGTGCACAAATGATTCCATTCTCTACGGTGGCGTTGTCCAACTTGATGTGACTGGCGATGACCGCAGCTTGGAGGATATTGGGCCTAAGGCTGTGAGCTGCTGCTCGGATCTTCATGGCAGGTTATTTTCCGAGCTTTTCGAACAAGTAAATCAAGACTTTTATGCACTCGACCCAGCTCTTTTTGCACCAGCAGTCCTTGAATTCAAAAACCTTGATACCGGTCGCCATCATCGATTCGGATCGACCTCACCCGACATTATAGAAATGTCTTTCTCCGCCACTAATTGACCTCGTAATGCTTTCGTCACTCGCGATACTCGGATCAACATCAAGCTGGCATGTAGCCGAGATGCTAAAAGAGTGTTCCCACGAAAATATTTCCGGCGTTGCTGTCGATTGGAGAACACTAGGAGGCTCGGCTGATCATCGTGGAGAACGCTTCTGGCCAAAAAGTCTCTATCAGGCGAATGCCGTATTAGTCCGCAACATGCCATCAGGAACTCTCGAGCAAGTGATTAGTCGCATGGATATGCTTGCACGCATTTCTGCGAACGGCAAGATTGTACTAAACCATCCGAAATCACTGGAAGCTGCCATCGACAAATATTTAACGATGACACGACTCTTAGATGCCGGCATACCAGTACCGCAAACTGCGATTGTTCAATCGCACGCTGATCTTCAGAGCCTCACAGAAGAATACGATGGCAACGTCGTGCTGAAGCCAATTTTTGGATCGAACGGACAAGGACTCGTTCAGTACCGAAATACCACAACACAATTACCATCTTTTTTCTTGAAGACGGGGGTCTGTGTGGTTCAGAGACACATTGCCAACGAAGGGTGGGACATACGCATTCTAATCATTGGCTCTGAGGCATACGCAATGAAACGAATCGCAACAGACGGAGAGTGGCGAACAAACATTTCACAAGGCGGTCGAGCAGAACCATTTACTCCACCAGCAGAATGGCTCCAGCTTGCTCGTTCTGCTGCACAAGCACTCGGTGTTACCATTGCAGGTGTTGATTTAATACCAGGCAATGATGGCTCAATATGGGTCCTTGAAGTGAATGCAGTCCCTGGCTGGCGAGCACTCCAAACTGTGACGGAGAAAAACATTTCAGCTGCAGTGCTGAATTCCATACGCCATTGCTTCGAGAAAGAAACCGGTTCAGCAGCGGTCGACTAATCAAATAAAAGTGTCTGCTCTTTACCCGAATCTTGTACACGCCTTGCCTTGGCCGCCTTCTGCCCCCCGCCGGTTTCAAAGGCAAGCAGGAGGTCTCGTGCGCGATCTATAACAGCATCTGGAACACCAGCGAGCCTTGCAACATGCACACCCCAACTCTTATCGGCAGCACCCGACGTTACCTGATGTAGAAAAATCAGTTGCCCCTCGTGCTGTTCGACAAGCACCTGAGCATTTGCGACCCCGGGGAACCTCTCGAGCGAAGCCAGTTGCAGATAATGTGTTGCAAATAAGGTCCTGCAATGCAGACTTTTGTAAAGATATTCAACGGCAGACTGGGCTAATGCAAGGCCATCAAACGTACTTGTTCCACGACCAACCTCGTCAAGTATGACGAGGCTTTTCTCGGTTGCTCTATTGAGAATGCGTGCCGTCTGTGACATCTCAACGAGAAATGTACTCGCGCCACTAGCGAGATCATCACCAGCACCAATCCGGGCAAACAGCCGGTCGACGATTCCTATTTGCGCTGCCTTCGCGGGCACATAAGAGCCAGCTTGAGCCAATACCGTAAGAAGTGCTGCTTGCCGGATAAAGGTGCTCTTTCCACCCATATTGGGTCCCGTCACAAGTAGAACCGAAGGAAGAGGATTCTTTTCATCTTCTCTCAACTTCCCTCCAACAAGCACCAAATCATTCGGCACTAAAGTACCCGCAGGCAACAGTTGCTCAAGTACAGGGTGTCGCCCTTGATCAATAGCAAGTACCGAGTCATCAGAAATATCAGCACGAACCCATCGATGTGATCGTGCTATATCGGCAAACGTCAGAAGTACATCGATTGCCGCCACCTGTTCAGCCACACAATCCAGTCTCTCACGATGCTGCGCAAGAAAATTACGTAAATCTTCGAAGAGTTCGACTTCACGACGGACAGCCTCTTCCTCTGCCCCAAGGACCTGCCGCTGCCGTTCATCGAGTTCTGGCGTGGTATACCGCTCAGCATTTTTCACGGTCTGCTTACGGACGTATTCAGGAGGAACTTTGTCAGCATATCCACGGCCGATCTCCAGGAAAAATCCAAACACGCGGTTGAATCCGACTTTAAGTTTTGGAATCCCGGTCCGCTCACTTTCTGAGGCTTGATATTTTGCAATCCAAGCCTTTCCACCTGTTGCAAGCTCTACAAGCTGATCGTAGCGTTCATCAAATCCGGGACGAATAAACCCACCGTCCCGAACATACGTTGGGCATCCATCCCGCAGGGTTGTCGTGATCCGAGCGGTAAGATCTTCACAGGGATCGATATTCTCTCCAAAAAATGAGAGCAAACTAGATCCGTGGGGTGCATCCGGTGCAACGAGTGACCCGGCTTTACAAAGCAGCATTATCAGTTCTGGCAGAATCTTTGTAGCTTGGCCGATTCGCTCGATATCTCGCGGTCCTGCGCGACCCGAGATAACACGTCCTACTAACCGTTCAATATCACCAACACCCGAAAGTGTTGCTATTAATTGCGCAACACTTTCGGTGTGATGCACCAGTACTGCTACTGCATCAAGTCGCTCTTCGATCTTGCCCTTATCAACGAGGGGTGCGCTCAACCAATCAACCAAAAGCCGACTTCCCATTGCTGACTTTGTTTTCCCAAAGACTCCAGCCAATGAACCATCACGGCGATGACCTGAGGGTGTGGCAACTCGTATGATTTCCAAGCTACGACGAGTTGCCTCGTCTATCTCCATCTGGACACCCGGCCTCCAGGCAACAAGAGTCTTGATTCGACCGATCGCTGCAGGTTCATTTTCTTCCAGATATGCCAGAATGCCACCGGCGGCACATATTGCCAACTGTTCTTCCGGAAGATTAAATCCCAGCCCATCGAGTCGAAGACTACGAAGCGATGTAGTTACTTTCGTTTGGGACTGTTCCGAATCAAACCACCAATCAGGCCTCGCGGTCAGAACTGTTTGAATGCCTGATTCGGCAAGAACTTTTTCAACAAAACTTCTGTCCTGTTCACAGCAAAGTATTTCAGAAGCATCCAACCTCAACAAATAATCTTTCAGCTCCTCAAACTGAAGAATAGCAGCCTGAAAACGACCAACGGATACATCGACCCAAGCAATCCCAACTCGTAATAGATTTTCATGTGACGCCTTTTCCTCATTCGCTTGTGTTCGTCGGGCTTCGGGCGCAATGGCTACGAGATGGTTTGGGCTGTCTGGCTGGAGCAGAGACTCATCTGAAGCAATTCCGGGGGTAACAATTCGTGTAACCTCTCGACGCAGAAGTCCTTTCGTTGTTTTAGGATCATCAATCTGTTCACAAATAGCCACATGCTCTCCGGCTGCAACGAGTTTGGCGAGCTGGGGATCGAGCTGATGATGAGGGAAGCCAGCCATAGGAATGGCATTTGGCCCTTTTTCTCTACTCGTAAGGGTGAGGTCGAGTAGATTTGCTGCTCGCTTCGCATCCTCTCCAAAGAGTTCATAAAAGTCCCCCATCCGGAATAGCACGATTGCTCCGGGACAACGGGCCTTTGCCGCCTCAAATTGTTGCATCATGGGGGAAGCCATGTCAGGAATGTACCAGCCTTTGACCGAACAGCGAGAAGGACGTAAAACCTAGGGAGACCGGCATCCGATGAGGGGCCCCTGCGATGGAGGCCTGTGAACCTGGTCAGGGCTTAACCGCAGCAGCCATAAGCAGTCGTCTCTTTGTGCGGTGGGCCTCTCATCGGCGGTCGCTCTCGTTTGAAGATTACCTTGTGTTGGAAGGGTTATGGAACCCTCGTTAAATCTGTTTTTTTCATTTTTTAAACGAAACCAGTGAATGCAATGGTTGAACCGGCTGCCTACCAGGTTGTTGCTCGCCGGTACCGGCCACAGAAATTTGGTGATCTTGTCGGTCAAGAACATGTCGCTCGAGGGCTTGTCGGAGCAATTGACTCAGGCCGTATTGGCCACGCCTATCTATTCACAGGTGCTCGAGGAGTCGGCAAAACAAGCGCCGCACGCATCTTTGCAAAAGCACTCGAGTGCACGAATCGTGAACACGGTGAACCATGTAACGTCTGTGCTCGATGTCAAGCAATCGCCGCGGGTCAAGATGTCGATGTGATTGAAATTGATGCAGCCAGCAACCGTGGCATCGATGAAATTCGTCAGCTTCGCCAAAACGTAGCAGTACGGCCCGCAAATGGCACTCATAAGACATACATCATTGATGAAGTACACATGCTTACTCGGGAAGCATTTAACGCTCTGTTAAAAACACTAGAAGAACCTCCTTCTCATGTTAAATTTGTGCTCTGCACCACCGAGCCAGAGAAATTACCTATTACGATTTTGTCTCGGTGCCAGCGATTTGACTTTCAGTCTGTTGACACCGCTGCTATCGCAAAGCGTCTCGCCCAAATAGTTGAAAGCGAAGGCATACAAGTCACACCCGCTGCACTTGATCTCATTGCCCGACGCGCGTCAGGCAGCATGCGAGACAGCCAGTCACTCCTTGAACAACTCTTTGGTATTGCAGCTGGTGACAAAAAAGATATTGGAGTTGAGGATGTCCACGCTGTCATCGGTACTGGTAAAGATGAAAAGGTAGAAGAGCTTGCCCAAGCGATTATCAACAGAGATGCCCCAACGGCACTTTCTGTGCTGCACGAATGCATTAGCCAGGGAGCTGATGCCGGCGGCGTGTTAGAACAATTGCTGTCCGTGCTGCGTAACTGCCTTGTCGCAAGCGTCGGCTGTAGCCCTGACACTTTTGTTGGAAATGAGTCGGCAGGCATCAACTTTGTAAGCCTTGGTGAGCAGGCCGGGACAGAGACCTTGCTTGCAATGCTTCAAATTATCGACCACTCACTTGCAAGAATGCGACTCAGCACACATTCAACGGTTCTCGCAGAAATGGCCGTGATAAGACTCTCTGCGCTTGAAGACCTCGACAATCTTAGCGAGGTAATCTCTGGCATGAAGTTCGATGGAGCAAAAGAGGGTGCAAAAAAAGATCCTTACCAGCCCGAAAAAAAAAAGCTGACGCCAGCACCCAAACAAGAAGGCGGTAAAGAAAAAACCTCACGCTCTCAGGAAACCTCTAAGAGGAACACAAAAACAACAGGCTCACTCGCGACAGCCAGTTCCCCTATTCCGAACTCAAGCACTGAGCCTCTGTCTCTATGGAAGAATGCCGGAGAAGGCGTTGGTGGCCTTGCCAGTGATTTTGCAAACATGGCCATCTCGGCCTTGCGGGAAGCAGATCATTTCAAAATTGAATTTCCAGCATCCGCAAGGTCGGCTATTGCATTTCTGAACAGGCCGGAGATCGCCAAGCAGTTTCAATGCGCCCTAGAAACCAGGGTCGGCCAATCCTGCCGATTTTCAGTTGTACTCCAAGAGGATACAACGAGTACAAAGCCGTCGAGTACAACACCATCAAAATCAAATGGAGCAGGCAATGGTTCACAACAACAGAAAGCCATTCAGCAGCCAGTAATTTCCTCTGCTGGCTTGCTAAAAGAAACTGTAAAGCACCCTCTCGTAAGCCACGCACTCACAACTTTTGATGCAGCTATCCGAAAAGTAGACCCACCAAGACGGCCTGCTGATTCGCATCAGGCATCGATTCAAACAGATAAACACAACGGTGAACAGGATGGAGTGACGTAATGGCTGAATCGAATTCACCAATCAGCAGATTGATTGATGCTTTTTCAAGCCTTCCAAGTATAGGAAAAAAAAGTGCCGAGCGACTTGCGTACCATGTTCTCAAAATGCCAAATGAAGAAGCCCTTGAGTTTGCAGAAAGCATTCGTGCTGTAAAAGAAAACCTGAAGCCTTGTAGAAACTGTTTCAATCTTTCCGAAAATGAAGAATGTGCGATTTGTGAAGATCCTCGCCGAGATCAGAGCGTACTGTGTGTTGTTGAACAGGTCCGAGACCTTCTTGCAATAGAACAAGCAGGCAGCTTTCGAGGTGTCTACCATGTCTTGCAGGGACGACTTTCACCACTCGACGGAGTAGGACCTGAGAAACTGTCTATCGAAACTCTCATTTCAAGACTTCAAGAAGGCGTGATTCGAGAAGTGATCATGGGAACCACACCAAATGTAGAAGGAGACGGCACGGCACTCGCTATTGCGAATCGTCTTGCCGGACTTCCCGTCACCATAACACGTCTTGCCCGAGGCCTTACGGTAGGGGCTTCATTAGAGCAAGCAAATCAGGACATGTTGGCCGATGCAATCGCCAGCCGGCAGCCATTCTGACAAACTTCGTCCTAGTTCCGTAGCTCTGGAAAGCTGCGGAAATGGTATGATCCGGTAGTCTCGATAGCAGGTGTGAAAATCACACTCCCTTTACAAGTGGTAGTCCAATGTCGATGCGGATGTCTTTCGGTCAGGAGATGCGGATGGCGCAAAAGCAAGTGCTTGCGCCCCGCATGATCCAGTCCATGGAAATCCTTCAGCTACCCTTACTCGCTCTTGAAGAACGTATTGAGCAGGAAATTCAAAACAATGAAACACTTGAATTAATTGAGCCTGAGATCGACGGCAACCCTCCCGCGGAAGGTGCGACTGACTCCCCGCCAGCAGCAGCTGCCGAGCAACCACTTCTTGTTGACCAAGACCATGCCAACAAAGATGATTTCGAACGGTCTTATGACTGGTCCAAAGAATATCCTGACACTGACGAGGATAGACGAAGGCCTTCATCAGGACGAAATGATGAGGCTTCTGATCGTTATTTTGACACAATTGCAAATATGGAGGACCGCCCCGAAACACTCTTTAATCATCTGCATGATCAATTGGCTAATTACGAAGCCTCAGCGGAGATCCAACGAGCTGCAGATAAAGTAATTTTTAATCTCGATGCAAACGGCTACCTGCCAATGCCACTTGATGAATTAGTAGACCCTTTACCAACGAACGTAACCGGCCAGCCATTAGTAGCTGACAAAGAAGCATTCCTGACTGAGCAAAAAGAATTGCTCGAGTCCGGGCTGCGTATTGTTCAAAGCATGGATCCACCTGGTGTCGGTGGTCGTGATCTCAAAGAATGCCTCTTGCTGCAGGTCAAACCTGACGCCCCTTATGCGCAGCACATTAAGCAAATCATTTGTGATCACCTTGAGAATCTCGCAGCAAACCGACTACCCATGATTGAGCGGAAAACGGGCCTCAGTATCGAAGAAATTGAAAACCTTCGGGATATTTTACACAGCCTTGACCCAAAGCCCGGTGCGATCTTCACGAGTCCTGTTATCCCACCAGTAAAACCCGATGTTTTTGCGGAACAGCAACCTGACGGCACCTGGAAAGTCCGACTTGAAGAGATTGACCTTCCAAACCTTCGTATTAGCCCTACGTACAGGCGAATACTATCTGCCCCCGACACTGATCCCGACACACGAGAATATATCAAACGCAAAATCAATTCAGCACAATGGCTCATCGAGGCAATTGAACAAAGACGGGGCACACTCCTTAAAACAGCACAGGCTATTGTCGATCACCAAACAAGGTTTTTCAGTGAAGGACCAGAGGCAATAGAGCCATTAAAAATGCAGCAAATTGCCGATCGTATAGGCATGCATGTTACTACCGTAAGTCGTGCTGTTGATGACAAATGGCTTCAAACACCACGCGGCCTTTTCCCTCTTCGAAAGTTTTTCGTGGGCGGTACCGTAAGTGCGGATGGGGATGAAGTTGCCTGGGATGCCGTCCGCAAAAAACTGCAAGAAATTGTCCTTGAAGAATCCAAAGAGAAGCCCTTGAGTGATGATGAATTGGTTGAAGAATTAGCAAAGCAAGGCATCACTGTCGCACGAAGGACAGTAACAAAATATCGTAAAGCAATGAACATCCCGAGTTCGCGACAGCGCCGTGACTGGAAACTTACGAGACAACAACGCACCACTCCAACCAACAATCCTACAAACGAATTACAATAAGCCATAACCGCTGCTCGGAATCCTGACCAGCCTCGCCTTACGAGAAATCCCCAATGCGTTGCCCCTTCTGTCGTACCGACAATGACCGTGTTATTGATTCTCGAGCTGGCGATGATGGTGCAAGTATTCGTCGCCGCCGGGAATGCCTTAGCTGCAGGAAAAGATTTACAACGTACGAAAGATTCGAACGCCAATTCCTCGCTGTGGTGAAGAAGAATGGTGAAAAAGAACCCTTCGACAGAGCTAAAATCAAGCGGGGCCTCGCAAAAGCCTGTTGGAAGAGACCGATTACAGAGGATGATATCGAGGGCGTGATCACCACTCTTGAAACAGAACTTTACGGCTCTTATGAGAGCGATGTTCCTAGTGGCATTCTTGGCTCGCGACTCATGGAGCTACTTCGCCTCCTCGACCAGATTGCCTATGTTCGCTTTGCAAGCGTGTATCGTGAATTCAAAGACGTGCAAGATTTCGTTGAAGAGCTCGAACCTATCCTTGCCGAATCGCATCGATCGCAGGAGGCAGCGAAGCCCTCTCAATCCGAGAACACCGCACGAGCATCTGACCGTACGTAATCTCCGCTGCTACCACCAGTTTTGGCGTCTAACCTAATCTCACTAATCACCATATCGTGATCAATTGATTTTGCCATGTCGTAGAGTGTCATGAGTGAGGCGGTGACTGCAGTAAGTGCCTCCATTTCAACACCTGTCTTTGCGCTGGTCACGACACGTACAACTACTACCACTGCATCGCAACAGTCTTCAGCACCGTTCACACACTCAATATCAACATCTACACCCTCTAGCGGGAGAGGATGACACAGCGGCACGAATTCAGAAGTTCGCTTAGCTGCCATGATACCGGCAACCCGAGCCGTATGGAGGGCATCTCCTTTCACAAGGTCGCCCTTCCGAATTCGATCAAGCGTTTCTGCACGTACGAAAAGCTGCCCCGAGGCTACTGCAGTCCGTACGGTAACCGCTTTACATCCAACATTGACCATTTTTACTTGCTGTCTGTATTCATTCATGGTGCCAAGCATACTGGTTGAAGTCAATAAAGCACACAGGGGTCGGCAGCTATGAAAGCTGCCGACCCCTGGCATGGAGTCATTTCTAGAAGCCTATTTAGACTAGTTCTTTTCGTGATCCGATGAGTGTCCGAAGACGTTCAGCGAGTAAAGCCACGTCGAAGGGCTTCTTGAAACTCTCGTTCACGTGATTCCGATCCACTGTGATCTGCGAACCATCATCAGGCAACAAAGCAATAACGATTGTGTCTGAATATTCTGCATTTCGACGTAAATTTTGGCAAATTTGCTGGGCGTCGATTCGACCGATGGCATAATCAACCACAATACAGTCTGGATGAAAACTCTCGGCTTGAATCCCAGCCTCAAATCCACTCGCAGCCACTTGTATCTTGAAGGAATTTTCAGCTGGCAAATGTCTCTTGAGATTTTCTATCAGTAATTGATCTTGACCAACGAGCAAGACTTTCGCCATCGCTTCATCTTCAAGATCGCCTAGTGGCATTCCATGTTCTTTCAAAAACTTGATAAGATATTCGCGTGGAATGCGGCGGTCCTGCGATCCCGGAATACGATATCCCTTAAGCCTTCCCGAGTCGAACCATTTGCTAACGGTTCGGGGAGCAACTTTACAGATCTTCGCGACCTGGCCTGTCGTAAACACCTTCATTACTAGACTCCATTTTGTCTTCGTGTCTGAACTCATTCTTGGCCAGCCCTCTACTCAAAAAGAGTAATGAGACACGGCCCCCCCGACGCGGACATTCAATCGGTGTAGCCGCGTCGCCACATTCCGAAAGGGGTGGTGAAAACAAAGAGAAGGCAAGTCCGAGTATTCCTTATCACAAACCCAAAGCAGAGCCTTTGGTTTGGTGAATACTATGGCTTGCAGGCCCCCCTGCTTCATGCCTGAGTTACCACTTCACAGTGAAGCAGTTCCAGCAAACATGACCATCCAAGAGGTTAGATCGAAAGATCATGTCGTGAGACTTGAGCCGTTCTTTCGGAAGAATTTGGTAACGCCGCTAGTCAGGCTGCTTTTGTCTGTAAAGCAGAGGCATTTGACTCAAACTGAACTGCTACACGTTTAGAAACACCAGATTCTTCCATCGTGACACCGTATAAGGTCGTCGCGGTAGCCATTGTCTTTTTCGAGTGGGTAACAACGATAAACTGGGTTGATGATAGGAAATCTCGCAACACACCAACAAAACGATCAACATTTGCTTCGTCAAGCGCCGCATCAACTTCATCAAGCACGCAGAAAGGGCTGGGACGCGAACGAAATATTGATAGCAACAAAGCCACGCACGTCATTGTTTTCTCACCACCGGACAACAACGAAATATTTCGAGGTTCTTTGCCAGGAGGACGAGCAACAATTTCAACAGTTGTATCAAGAAGATCAATCTCTGGATCAAGAATTATATCTGCTTGCCCCCCTCCAAAGAGTCGCTCAAAAAGAACAGAGAATTCTGCTCTCACTTTCTCAATTGTTTCACCGAGTAATCGGCGGCTCTCCTCATCGATTCGTGCAATAAGTTTCTCGACGGAATGCTTGCCATCAGTAACGTCTATGAGCTGCGATTCAAGTCCGGCCAATCGTTCAGCGAGCTCCTCAGACTCTGCAAGCGCCTCAAGATTCACTGATCCAACTGCTCCTACTTTCCTTCTCGCATCTTCTATCTGGCTGTCGAGTTCTTCTCGATCTTCTGGAATTACAATGGTATTACCTTCCGAGTCTGCCTTTGCCGGGCTTGGCAGATCAGCCATCGGATCAATGCCATAGTCATCGTGCAAACGCTCAAGAACGCGTGTGCGCTGGTGCATTGCAGTCTCTTTTTTCAAATCAGCAGCATGACTCATTGAACTACATTCATGTAGCGTTTCACGAGCACAATCTATAATGCGAATTGCCTTCTTTTCAGCAGCACGAATCGCTAACTGTTGGCCGACAATCACAGCGACGCGACGCGACGAGCATTCTGCCAGCAAACTTGCTTCAGCATACCGATCACCAGCTCGAAGAACTTCGAGAGTAGCAACAGAAAGCCTTTTTCTTGTGGCATTTTCTTTTGCGACCGCGGCAAGGGACTCTACTTCCTGCCTACTTTTATCAGCCTGTTTTGCAACAATAGTGGCTTCGAGGCCCGCCACCCGCTCTCTACAAACAGACAACTGATCGCGGAGACCTGCGATGCGTTCGAGCACCTGCTCATGTGACTGCCCCAATGTTTCCAAGTTTGATTCGACGTCTTCGAGAGCTTTGTCCGTTCCACTTATTTTAGCTGCAAGCCTCCCGCTGTCGGTCGTCACAGCACGGACAGCATCAGCAACTTCAACTGCTCGAGACTCTGCACCGTGCAACTCTTGCTGTTGCTCGTCTACTTGGCTACGAGCAGCCAGTAACTCTCGCTGAAAACGCTGCTGCTCACTCCGACTTGATGCTATTGATTCTGCTAATTCGTGCTGTTTTCCAACAAGGCGTTTTTGCTCTTCTCGAAAGCCTTCAAGCTTCTGCTGACAGCTGTGCAACTCACTCTTTGCTTCACGTACTGAAACCGCTATTGCGTGCTGTTCTGTTTTTACAGCTCGCAATTCACTGTGCCGGGAAACAAGCCCTACTCCAGCACTACTTGCTCCTACTTCAAAGCCACCGTCACTCGAAAGCCAGCTTCCGTCTTGCGATAAGAAAACTAATCCCGGCGGCATTCGGTCAACAACACTACGAGCCAACTGAACAGATTCAACAATCCATATCCTGCCAAGAAGACGCCGTCTTAAAAGATTACTTGCATCTGCATGATCTCGCTTCTCCACAATTTTATCAACAGATTCAGCTGAGCCGTATTCACCAGATATTACCAGTGACCGCCCAACTTCGGTTTCTCTTGCCTCTTTGCTTTCACCTGAAACAAGTCGATCTAGCCTACCAATAACACCGACACCACCATCGCCAAATATTTCTTGAATTTCCAGAGACGGTGGTTCGG
>JABHNP010000409.1 GCA_018694455.1 Planctomycetaceae bacterium
AGACTCTCTGAGGGAGTTCTTTGTAGTGTCCAAAGCGATGTTGGTGAGATGCGGCAAGTGACTGTGATTCCGATACAGATCTTCCTCCTCATAGACAACCGTATTGAACTGGCCTTCACTACGGATTGTCATAAGCTGCAGACCATCTGGTACAGCTGGCAGGTCGTGGACATAAAAAGTTGCTTTGCCATCATCGGTAGGGAATGTTGGGGTATTGATAGCGCGCCCTGGTATGAAGAACTCGTCCTTGGTTTGGTCAATCTGAGACATTTGCTCAAGGCCCGGAATAATACGACTGATTGCCTTACGAATCGTGCTCGTATGTGACATCTCAGGCCAATTCACCGGACTTCTTGCACCGAGGACTCGGCGTCCGATCTCAGAGATAATCTTTATCTCACTTCGCGGCCCGTAGTCAGCCCCTTGCTCATGCCTCGGCTCCCCCCCATCAGAAAGGCGAATGTAACTAAACATACTTTCTTGGGTAGAGGGCTCTGGTTCTTCGTCACGAGCAAGAACGGGAAGGATAATTGTATCCTCCTGCGCCGTACCACAGGCATGTCCAGTATTCAACGAAGTACTCATGTAGACCGTCATATCTGTGCGGGCAAGCGCCCGCGATGCAAAACTTGCATCAGGACTTGCACCAAACAGATTCCCACCGAGGCAAAAAGCAAATTGCATGCTTCCCTGTTCAGCTGCTTCAAGGCACTCGACTGTGTCAAAGCCACGAAATGATGGCAGCCTCACACCAAACTCTGACTCAAGTCGTTTAAAAATTTCATCTTTTAATTTTGGAGTCACACCAACCGTACCCATTCCCTGAATATTCGAATGGCCACGAATTGGTTGCAGTCCTGCCCCAGGACGACCAATCATCTTTCTCATTAGTGCCAACTGAGCAATAGCCTGCACAGTGGCAGAACCATGAAGATGGTGAGTAACTCCCATAGTCCATGCAAAGACCGCTCGTTTGGAGCATGCATACTGAACCGTGATGTTGTCGATATCTGCTTTTGAAACACCGGACTTTTCGATAATTTCATCCCACGACAACCCGTCGAGCCGGTCTGCTAATTCGTCCCAACCGTGGGTATGCTCAGCAAGAAATTCCTCATCAACAATTGGCTCGGATGCATTATTCAACTCGGCTGCATGCAGCTCTTTCAGCCGCTTCATTAGTCCATATACGAGCGCAAGATCGCCGCCTAAAAATGGCTGTATATATGAACTTGCTATCTTTGTCCCAAATAACAAACTCACTGGATCACTGGGAACCGAGAAATTCACGAGGCCTGTTTCAATCATGGGGTTCACGGCAACAACCTTGCCTCCTCTCCGCCGAACCATCATTAATGATCTCATCATACGTGGATGATTACTTGCCGGATTGCCACCTATCAGCATCACGAAGTCACTTTTTTCAAGATCATCAAGCTGTATCGTGCCTGCCCCAGTACCGATGACACTTGTAAGACCAACTCCACTTGCCTGGTGGCAGTAATAACTACAGTTGTTAACATGATTTGTTCCATAAAGTCGCGCGAACAACTGCAAAAGAAAGCCTGCCTCATTACTTGAGCGGCCTGAGAAATACCAAAAGCTTTTCTTTGGCTCTACCTCCTGAAGCTTCTTGACAATACGTTTAAACGCCTCACTCCATGGTATTGGCTGATAGTGCTGACTCCCCCTTTGAAGCAGAAGTGGCTTCACAAGCCTGCCAGCATGCTCCATCTGATACGGTGTGAATTTCTTGAGTTGAGCAATTGAATATGTATGAAAGAAATCATCTGGAATTGCATCTTGCATGTCTGCGACCATAGCCTGAAACGACTTTTTGCAAACCTCAGGAAAGTGGCCCGATTCATTCACCATACCGCCTGCCTGACCGCCCATTCCGAGAGCGCATGTCTTACAAGCGTTTTTGCTTCGCATCGTTTTCCACAGCGACCAGAGACCTCCCGCTTCGTATGCCTTTTTTAAGGTGTAACGTATTGCTCTCCAACC
>JABHNP010000075.1 GCA_018694455.1 Planctomycetaceae bacterium
AAAACGTTCTGATTGTTTTCGATCGATAAATGCAGTACTTCTTGTATCGCAGTTCTACCTGCCCGCCAAACTTGGAAAATAGATTTTGCAAGGGAAGAAGAGTTTTACGAAGGCCAAACAACGTCCATAAACTCGCTAAATAATCGAGTTCTATGGTGAGTGTTTGCTCAGATGCAGAAATGCTGACCGAACGGCCTTGGAGTTGTCCAGTAAGGCGGCCGGTCAGAATTACTTTGGGTCGTTACTTGCGTCCCGTGTTCGTATTTTAATTGTTCCATCGAGAATCCATTCGGCATGCTGAGCACTTGCTGTAGTGTCGCTTGGAATTTTGACGTGTAGGTTTTCAAAATCATAAGAGATTTCAGCCTGTCGGCCTGTCAACCTATCATAAAGCCCAATGGCCAGATCTGGCCACGAAATTGGTTTTGAATCAGCCATGATATTCTCCTCAATGTTGGTGTCGTCAACTGTTTAACTTGATCTGTCCACTGTTTAGGGTACTTTAGTCAAGGGCGTGAAAGAAACAAGGTGTTCGGTTTTGGGCATACACTGGCAATACTATCATGCGTCTTGGGTCACACTTATTAGGGAGCTAAATCCATGCTTGGTCAGAAAAGAAGAATATTGTCGGTACCTGCAGTAGCTTGCCTCCTGGCATGTCTTTTTTTAGGCCAGGCTCAGGGTAAAGAGCTAGAACCGACTGAATTAAGTACGAAAGCTTGGGTGGCCCTCAAGGCTGGAAACCACAAAGAAGTCTCTGTGTTGACAGAGCAGTGCTTTAAAGAATTCGGTGAAGAAGCCGAGAAGCAGCAAAGCGAGAACAAAGAACAGATAACAAAAGATAACGCTTCGGATTTTCCAGAATTGAATAGCGTTGGGACATGTCTATTTATTCTTGGTCAATCACTTGCAGAGCAGGGTGACAAAGAATTGAGTGAAGCTGTTTTCGCAAAACTGATTGAAAATTACCCAGACTGTCACTGTGAAAATAAACAGGGCTATTATTGGAAGCCAGCAAAAGCGGCAAATAAAAAGCTCGCGGAATTGTCTGAAAACAAGACTAAGTAGTAGCAAGCACTTCCGTGACGGCTTGAACAGCCTTTTGAATGTCTGCATCTGTGTGCTCGCATGTAATGAAGAAACGAATGCGGGCAGCTGACTCACGTACAGCGGGATACAAGATCGGGCGAGCATTAATACCCTTTTCGAGCAGTTTTTGTGACACTGCAAGTGCTTTTTGTGAACTTCCGACAATGACTGGCACTATTGGTGTATTCAAGCTAGGACCGGTGTCCAAGCCGGCTTCTTTTGCAAGGGAAAGAAACAGAGCCGATCGCTGCTGCAGTTGAAGGACACGCCATGGTTCGGCCTCCAGCGTTTGTAGGGCGGCTAAAGCAGCAGCAGTATTTGGTGGAGAACACGCCGTTGAAAAGACAAATGCTGGCGTTGTGAGCCCCAGATACTCAATGAGTTCACGAGATCCAGCAAGATAACCTCCGCCTGATCCTAGCGATTTGCTGATTGTCCCCATCCAGATATCAACTTGTTTCGGATCAATGTTGAAGAATTCTGCTATTCCCTTGCCAGTATCTCCCATCGTGCCAAGGGAATGTGCCTCATCGATATAGAGCAGGGAATCGTGTCGCTGTTTCACATCAATGAAGCTGGGAAGGTCAGGATAGTCTCCGTCCATGCTGTAGACGCCTTCGATCGCAATGACTGTTCTGCGGTATTTATGGCGAATATCACCTAGGAGGCCATCGAGCTGATTAAAATCGTTATGGCGGAAACTACGGCTGGCGGCCTTTGAAGTCATAGCACCTTCGGTGATACTTTTATGGGCCAATTCGTCGTAGAGAATAAGATCACGTTTATCAAATAGATGTGCAAATACTGAGGCATTGGTTCCAAACCCGCAAGGAAAAACAGCTGCTCGTTCCGTTCCAGTAAATTCGGCAATTGCCTCATCGAGTGCGTTGAGTAGAGTCGTGTTCCCGCCAACCATGCGGCTCGCTGTCGCCCCGCACCCAAATTGGTCGATTGCAACTTTGGCTGCAGTAGTCACATTCGGATGACTTGTGAGGCCGAGGTAATCAAAGCTGGTAAAACTTATAACGTCCTTGCCCCGAATAGAGGCGTGTTTTCCAGTGACTGACTCATGGGCCAACAGAAATGGGTTTTCTAAACCGAGAGCCTGAAGGTCAGCAACTCGTTTCCGTAAAACTTCACATTCTTCAAAAGAATATTTTCTGACAGGGGAATGTTCAAGGCTCCTGTTGGAGTCCTTGAAAAACACCTCGTCGGTTACGCAATCTTTTGTATCAAACATTCTTGTGGCGATACATGTAACAAGATCTTCACATGTATGGATATCTCGTACCCACTCCTCGCGCAGCCTCATTCCGTAGCTGCCCTGAAGGCGGACGATTGCATCCTCGAGACGACCGTCATCGATGCCGGCTTCAGTGAGGACAGAATGTGGGGATAGTGACTCTTTCTCAGGGTGGGGCATGACCCGAGAAAGTTCATGAAGAACAACGCCGTAGATTACGTCACGAGTATGGGCATTTGGAACGATTCGTTTGTTGGCGATCGATACAGTTGAAGAAGCGGTTTCTGCCGCACCGAAGCGAATCATGTGAGATCCTTACTGCCAAAGAGCACAATACGGGAAATAAACAAATTTACCCTGGTTCTGAAGTGTAGGACATCAATTGGCTCGGTGTGTAATCCTGCCAGTCGGTATAATGCGTCCCTGCGGAAAAAACATACTTTTATGCGGCGAAAATGCCGGTCTGCAGGATGGTGATTCGTTTTATTATGGTGGCTGGAAGGCTCGTTTGCTGGTGAAAATCATTTTTGCGGCAGGTTTGCCGTGCCTCGAGAGTGATAGCGGCTAAGTGCTTTTGTCGATTCATTTTGAGTTTAATTCTGTGGAAAAGTTTCTTGAAAGCCGGAACGTTTCCAACTGGGGTTTGTTTTTTGCGAATATTGAAGCACGATATGGTGATTTCAATTTCTAGGAGAGGGCCATGCGAGCGGTAGTGGAAAAGATTTTCTGGTTCGTTGTTCGCCTCATTCTGCGGCTGAGATATCGCGTTCGAGTTGATGGGCTGGAACAACTCCGGACCCTCAAGGGGCCAGTGCTCGTTCTGCCAAACCATCCTGGTTATATCGATCCACCGACAGTGTTGTCACATTTATATCGAGCCATTCATGTGCCTCTGCGGCCACTTGTGTATTCCGGTACCTACCGTGTTCCTTTTCTCCTGCCGCTGATGAAGCTTATTCGGGCGTTCGAGGTGCCAGACTTATCAGCGCAGAGTCAGTCGGCAGCAGCGCAGGCTCAACAATTAATAGATACAGTTGTTGAAGGAATTGATGAAGGAAATAGCTTTATTATTTATCCATCTGGTCGACTCCAAAGAACCAATCTAGAAAAGATTGGATCGAACAGACTGGTTTACGAGGTCGTTACTCGGTGCCCAACGGTGAC
>JABHNP010000074.1 GCA_018694455.1 Planctomycetaceae bacterium
AACAAACTTTTCCTGAGGCTACGCACACCTCTTCACGACGAACAACTTGCGTTATTAATCGAACGGACACACCCCGAACTGCAAGACAGTCTTTCAACGGCGATCGAACTTCGTCTTGATAACACCGGCGTGCCTGCACGAGAAATCGACCCCACGCTCCTAGACCGTACAACGTCGATTGCTGCCGCTTCTATCAGAAAAATAACAATGGGCCGTCTTTTTCGGCGAACGCAACTTCTTCGTAAAGCGGGATTAAGCGGCTTTTCTACTGGCACAATGATTGCCGCATTCATTGTGCTACCAACTGTCCGCGAGACGTGGACAGAAAGAATGTTATTGTTTCGTGACACCCCGTGGCCACGACAGGTAACTCTTATTGTTGCAAACTTTCCCAATGGTGTTCGGCGAGTCGCACGAGGAGCAGACGCCGAAATACTTGTCACCGCTCAATCGACTGGAAAATTACCGAAATTCGTAGAACTACAATACTTAGGAGCCAATGGCTGGACGGCGCACCGCATGGGAACTCGCGGGTCAGCCGAAGAGAGAAGCCAAGTTTTTACGCACACTATTAAAAGCCCAAAGGAAGACCTCACCATCAATATTCGAGGTGGTGATGGAAGAATTCGAGATTTGCGACTCGAAGTTGTTGAACCTCCGTCATTGAAACAGCTTGCTTTAATGATCACGCCTCCTTCGTATATCGGTGGTGAACCACGACCACTTGCAGCAACACGACTTGTTGAAGTACCAACGGGCAGCACGCTTTCGATCACTGCAGAAGCATCAAAACCTTTATCCAAAGCAATGATTCGATCGCTACCTGCAAAGCAACAAATGAATAAAACTGCGGCAGGCACTACAAACTCAGCCGCAGAGCAGGATTTTATTGTCGCCCAAATCAAAGCACCGCCTCTAGGAATCACATCAAAGAATCAGCAGAAACCTCAAAACGAACCACCAGACAGCCTCACTGGAATACTCGGCCCAATACTTAAGGATTCCATCCTAGAAATTCAGTTCACGGACACCACCGGAATAACCAGCCAAAAACCCATCCGCTTCCAAATAATATCTCGGCCTGACCAACCTCCAAAAGTTGAAGTGACACCTGACAGCATCTCATCATTCATCACTGCCTCCTCAGGCATTCCCATCACGGGAAAAATCGAGGATGACTATGGGATTGCGGAAGCGGTGGTCTCACTCCGCCGTATTGCAACCACAGATCAGGCCGAAGCCATTGCGAACACCACACAAACCGTGACGATGTCATTACCCACACAATCATCAACTGCACTTAATCTCACGAAGGAGTCTTCTGCCCGCATTAACGCTGATTCACTTCCTGCCAAAGTGGGTGACGAGCTCGAACTGGTTGTTTCTGCCAAAGATTATTGTGGCCTTGCCAGCGGACCTCAAACGACTGCAACAGACCCTTGGCGACTTCGAGTTGTATCACCCGAGGTACTTCTTGCGATGCTTGAGGCTAGAGAGATTATTCTACGACGTCGATTCGAAAGCCTGATTGCAGACTTCCAACAAAAACGAGACCGAGTAGCGTCTGACGCAGATTCAGAAAAAAATGATAATAAAGTAATAACATCACGAATTGCTGAAGCCACTTCAAAAGCAAACGGAGAGACTACCGAAATCGCTGGGTCATTCCGTGGTATCTCAAATGAATTATTCAACAACAGGCTTCTTACTCCACAACTCGAAGCTCGCCTTCTCAGTCAGATCGTGACGCCTTTAGAAACAATCATCGAAGGACCACTCGAGCAACTCCGCCTTGCAGTTTACAGCTCAGAAAAAACTGTAAACGCAAAGCAACTCATCCGAATGGCAGATGCCTGCCTTGATCAGATGCGGGCCGTGCTTGATAAGATGATCGAATTAGAAACCTATAATGAAGTTATTGATTCCCTCCGAAATCTTATTGAGCAACAACAATCAATTCGTGGGGAAACAAGCAAGCAACAGAAGCAACGTGCTCGTGATGTACTGAAGGGGCTTTAAGGCTGCAGTTGAGATGCTGATTCAAATTCAACAAAATACAGACCGACCATGCATCGCAAGGCTTGCCCTCACGTTGTGCGGAATGATAGTGGTTACTATTTTTGGAGCGCTACCTGGGTGGACGCAGGAGACTGCCCTGCCTCCGACCTCACAACTTGCTGAAAAAGAACGTGCTATCAGCCAGCGAATGCGAGAACTAGAGTCTACGTTCCTGCGGCTCGCTGATCTCCTTGACACAACTGACCCACGGAGAGCCGCCACTCTTCGGTCCGCATTTGAGCAAGCAAGAGAACTCGAAGTGACTGATCGACTCGATACCATTGTTGAACTGCTGGAGAACGGACAGTTATTAAAAGCAGGCACAGGACAAGATGCTGCTATCGACCGTTTACGTGAACTGCTTGCCGTACTGGAGTCCGGAGAGTCTCGAAAGACCGTTACTGACTCAAAGAAAAAAGTCAAAGAGTTTCTCGGACGAATCAATACTCTTATTGCTCAGCAGATGGGTCTCGAAGGGACAACCGAAGCCGGAGGTGACCCTGAGAGTCTTGCGGAAAAACAAAATGCTCTTGAAGATGACACACAATCACTCGCGAAAGATGTTGATGCTTTTCGCAGAGAGGCAGAGAATGCCGCTGGCTCGAAGTTCGACACCAAATCAGATGATGCACCTCAACCCGAGACACCGCTCGATAGTTCTCCAGGGCAGCCATCAGGAGACCAGCCACCGGGAGAGAAAGGGGGAGAAAACGGTAATGGCCAGGAACAGCAAAGTGATTCCGCTGAGCAAGAGAATAGCCAACAAGAACCCCAAGGAAACGATGAAGTTTCTCGAGCAAACCGAACAAACAAACGACTTGAGGCAGCTCGTTCACGCATGCAGCAAGCGAAAGAAAAACTCAATAACGTGCAGCCTAAAGCTGCTCGTAAAGATCAGGAAGAAGCACTCGCTGAACTAGAAGCTGCCCGGGCGGAACTCGAAGAAATTCTGCGGCAACTCCGTGAAGAAGAGATTGAACGCCTTCTGGTTAAATTAGAGACTCGAATACGAGACATGCTCCGAGCGGAGCGCATGATTCTGCGAGGCATCCAACAACTAAGAAACAATGCAGCTGAACGCACACAACGAGAACAAGAACTTGAATCTGCCCGGCTTGGATCGGAGCAAAATGTTGTCACTGCTACCATTACGAGAG
>JABHNP010000261.1 GCA_018694455.1 Planctomycetaceae bacterium
CTAATGGTCTCAAAGGGCGTCAAACTGTCGTAGTTTGCGGGTACATGAGGGGGCGGTTGAGCCAGTCGGCTCGTCTTCTACATTGAGTTTACGGTTTTCGTATATTTGGGTGGTCAATACTGAACAAAGGAAGACTTGATGAACTGGATGAAACCTAGGGACCGTACACGTTATGAATATTGTTTCCAAGCCGTAGGTTCTTCGGGCAGGCTTTTACTTCTTGGATGTCTTGCCGTGTTGGGTAGTCAACAACGATACATCGCTGCGCAGGCAGAAACAGTTCAAGAAACCACGTATGAAGCAAATTGGGAGTCTCTCGATTCACGGCCGACGCCATCGTGGTTTCAGGATTCAAAATTTGGAATCTTTATTCATTGGGGTCTGTACTCCGTGCCAGCATGGTCGCCCAGAGGAACCTATGCAGAATGGTATTGGCATGCGAAGGATGGACTCCCTCGAAAGCACGCCGCTGCGGTGGCTCGATCAGATGCCGTTAAGGAATTTCATCAACGGGTCTATGGAGAAGAATTTGATTACAGGGACTTCCGACCACTATTTACCTGCGAACTCTTTCAGCCAGAACAGTGGGCGAAAATTTTCAAAAGAAGTGGTGCTCGCTATGTTGTGCTCACGTCAAAACATCACGACGGCTATTGTCTCTGGCCGAGTAAGGAGGCTACTGAGAGTTTTGGAACCGCTTGGAATAGTGTCGAGTCAGGCCCACACCGTGACCTTGTGGGTGATCTGACTCGGGCGGTGAGAGCTGAAGGGCTCAAGATGGGTCTGTACTACTCCATCTGGGATTGGTTCAATCCATATTGGCCCGAAATAGAGCATCCATACACTGGAAAAAAAGACGAGAGCCCTGAAGGTGCAGCGGGGCGAAAGAAATATATCCACGAAGTCATGTACCCGCAGTTCAAGGAACTTGTAGCGAAGTATCAGCCAGCCTTGATTTTTTCGGACGGCGACTGGTGGATGGATGATGATAAATGGGAAACACGCCCGCTACTTGCCTGGCTGTATAACCATGCACCGAATAAAGATGAAGTTGTGATCAATGATCGGTGGGGCAAGGTGCGAGGCAAACATGGCGGGTACTTCACAACCGAATATGGCGCCGGATTTGATGATCCTGAAGTTCTGTGGGAAGAAAACCGTGGCATTGGGATGTCATTCGGGTTTAACCGGGAAGAATCTTTTGAGGACTATAACTCTGCCGAACAGCTCATCCTCATGCTCGTCGACACCGTCTCACGCGGTGGTAACCTGCTTCTCGACGTGGGCCCGACGCATGACGGGAGAATCCCGGTGATTATGGAAGAGAGGCTTGCGGAAATCGGAGGATGGCTCGATATCAATGGTGAGGCGATCTATGGAAGCCGACGTTGGGTAAAAGATGCACAGTGGAGTCCTGGCACAATGCCAGATTTTTCGAAAGAAGACCACCACTCAGGAGATGCACTGAGGCAGTCGACGATTCTCCCAAAGCCAGGAAATGCATCACGTGAAATTTTGTTTACGTGCAATGGTCATACCGTCTATGCAATGAGTCCGGGCTGGCCAAAGGGTACGTCGCTTGTTGTGCGAGATGTTGTGTCGGCAGATAACACCGAGATTTCGCTTCTCGGTGTAGAAAAACATCTTTCGTGGCAGCAGGTTGGCAAGACAATCACAATCGACCTCACAGAAATAGGAATTAATGATCTGCCATGCGACCACGTCTACACCTTTAAACTGACAAACATCACTCCAGCGGGCGGGGAACAATAGGAAATACAATGATCGTACGAAACAAAATCATTTGGGTCGCTTTGCTTGTTGGGGCAATCTGCTCTGTACCGCCAGCTCCCGGGCATACGGCGGAAGAATATGATGCGACTGTCGAATCGCTGCAGCAGTATCAGTGCCCAGACTGGTTTCGTGATGCAAAATTTGGCATCTATCTTCATTGGGGTGCCTACTCAGTGGTCGAGCGGGGCGAGTGGTACGCACGAAAACTGTATGAAGAAGGTGGTGATGACTATGCGTATCACCTTACGAAGTACGGCCATCCATCAGAATTTGGGTATAAGGATTTCATTCCATTGTGGAAGGCCGAAAAGTTTGACCCTGATGCCCTCCTCGCACTTTTTAAGCGGGCCGGTGCAAAGTACTTTTCACCCTGTGCAGTCCATCACGATAACTTTGATCTCTGGGATTCAAAGCACCATGCATGGAATGCAGTTAAGATGGGACCGAAGAAAGATATTATTGGTGCCTGGCGTGACGCGACACGTAAGGCTGGCCTGCGGTTTGGAGTCACAACGCATCTATCGCGAAGTTACAGCTGGCTGAATGTTGCAAACCAGGCAGATA
This sequence comes from Planctomycetaceae bacterium, assembly GCA_018694455.1. Taxonomy (GTDB): domain Bacteria; phylum Planctomycetota; class Planctomycetia; order Pirellulales; family UBA1268; genus UBA1268. The sequence continues at coordinate 2,359 of JABHNP010000261.1, forward strand.
TCTCCGGTTCAAAAAAAGGTGTTCCCTATGACGGTGGGCAAGGTGCTGGAAAAGGCCTGTACCCACCAAACGATGGGCAGACCACACATCCGCGAGCACCGCTGAATGCACCGAAGGCATGGCGAGATCACTGGAAGAAACGGCTTGAGCAACTCATTGATGATTACCAACCTGATCATCTGTATTTTGATTGTGCCGTGCCTTTCCGTGGCGACGACAATGGGCAGACCGGGATGGATGTCATTGCGCACTTTTACAACGCCCGTCCGGAAGGTGTGATGTGCGTAAAAGAGCGACCGTGGCAAGGGCTCTACGCTGATGGTATGACAACGCTTGACTACGAGCGAGGCAAGGCGAGTCACATTCTTTCCAAGCCATGGCAGACAGATGATTCAATTGGATCGTGGGGCTATGACGTCAACAAGCCCTACACCACATCAGATCTTCAGATTGATAAGTTTGTCGATATCGTGAGCAAAAACGGAAACCTACTGCTCAATGTGCCCATTCGGGCGGACGGCACCCTCGATGCGACCGCAACAAAAATTCTTGAAGATATCGGTGGGTGGTTAGCGGTCCATGGAGAGGGTATCTACGAAACTCGTCCATGGCATTATTTCGGCGAGGGGAAGGTTAATGAGATCCCCCACTTTGTTGAAGAATCTCCGTACACGTTCCGTGATGTGCGGTACACCGCAAAGGGCGAAGACCTCTATGCGTTCATTTTGAAGTGGCCACCGAAAAACAAAGAGTATGTTGAGCTTGCCTTACTTGCACCGGGAAATATCCGCATTGGAAACATTGTTTCTGTCGAAATGCTTGGGTATGAAGGAGATCTTGTCTGGGAGCAGCACCCTGATGGCCTCCGGGTGACGTTTCCAGAGAAAAGACCAACTGAATTTGCGCACTGCCTGAAGATACAGTTCTCAGATCAATGAAGTTGTCCTATGCCAGGAGGTCTGCCCTGATGAAAATACCTGGCCATGTAGTGACCGCAAGGTTTATGGTTCGACTGCACGCAGTGTATGTGTGTGTCACTGTGATGATCGCTGTATCGGCATCGACGCTCCTAGCTGGCGAGACATATAAGCCGGAATGGAAATCGCTTGCTCGCCATAAGCAGGCCCCCGAATGGTTTCGTGATGCGAAGTTTGGTATCTACTTTCACTGGGGTCCTTATGCGGTTCCATCTTTTGGGAATGAGCATTACCCGCGGACAATGTATGGCCATGTCAGTGGGAAGACCCCAAAACCCAAGAGGCCGATCAAACAAGGAATAGGTTTCCAGACGTATCGAGAACATGAATTTCATATTGAGAAGTATGGGCTTCCCAAAAATTTCGAATATCACGATTTTTTTCCCCTATTTACAGCAAGGAAATTCAACGCCGAGGAGTGGGCAGATATTTTCTTCCTGGCAGGTGCAAAGTTCGCTGGCCCTGTTGCAATGCACCATGACGGTTTTGCCATGTGGAATTCAACGGTAACACCGTGGAATAGCAAGTTGCTTGGCCCGAAAAAGGACATTGTGGGTGAAGTTGCCTACGCGATACGCAAGCGGGGCATGAAGTTCATCACAACGTTTCATCATGCAAAAGTGGGTCGTGCCGCCGAAGAAGATACGGAGAAACATCGGTGGCATTATCTTGGCAGGGAAAAATATTTTGAACGTGAATCACCGAAGAATGTCGGTGGTAACGATGTGGAGCTACAAAAGCTATACGGCACGCTGCCATGGCCAGAATTTCTGGACCTGTGGAGTGTGCTTCTTTCGGAAGTCATCGACCAATATCATCCGGATATTATCTGGTTTGACTCGTGGCTCGACCGAATTCCTGCGGGCACGCAACGAAAGTTCCTTGCTGAATATTTCAATGCCGCGGAGCGTTGGGGCAAAGACGTTGTGGTGACGTATAAGCAGGACGACCTTCCGTGTAATGTAGGCGTCGTTGATTTTGAGAAAGGCCGCCTTGATACGGTGACTGAATATGCCTGGCTGACCGATGACACGATAAGCGCGGGGTCGTGGACTACAACTGGAAGTTGGTCATACACAGACGAACTCGATATCAAACCGGCGAAGGAGTTGCTGCATACGTTAATCGATATTGTGAGTAAAAATGGAAATTTACTGCTCAATATTTCGCCAACGCCTGAGGGTGTTATTCCAGAATCGCAACGCGAAAGCCTGCTGGGTATGGGGACGTGGCTACGAGCAAACGGCGAAGCAATTTATGGCACACGCCCTTTCACTACGTATGGTGAAGGACCTAAACGCCTGACTTCGAGCGGGCACTTTGTGGAGATGAGTGGAGAGTACACGAGTGAGAATATTCGCTTTACCACGAAAGGCCGTACTATTTTCGCGATTCAGTTGGGTTGGCCGGGATCACAAAAGCGCATTGCAATGAAAAGCCTCGGAAGGAAGCAGCTTGGCGCACGAGGGATCAAGAGTATTTCGGTTCTTGATTCGCCAGAAGAAATCAGCTGGAGCCTTGAGGAAGATGTACTCTATGTGACATCACCTCTGGTCCCTCCAAACGAAACCGCAATTTGTTATCGCATTGAGACGACTGGTCCATAAAAAACAAAAGAGAGTTTTGCGGCCGACGTATGCATGCCTGGGAATGGGTATGCGATAGAGAAAAACCCTCCGGAAAGAAGATTTGCTCCGTGCCGTGATATAAGTGTTCTTACTTGCTCGCCGATAGCGTTAGGAAAGACATCGTAACTGAGAAAAAACTTTTTCTAGATTACATGGAAGAATCAGGAAGGTGTTATGGAAATAACATGGATGGAGTGGTATGAGGGCCTTCAGAAGCCTGGCTGGACACCGGAGCCAGCGACGATCGGTTTTATCTGGCAGGTCCTCTATCCGTTGATCTTTTTCAGTTGCAGCTTTGTATTTTTGAAAGCCTACCGAGGGAAACTTCCTTGGTGTGTCGCCCTGCCCTTTGCGATCAATCTCATTGCTAATCTTGCTTTTACACCAGTTCAGTTCGGGCTACGTAATTTAGTACTTGCTTTTTTCGATATCTCTATCGTTCTTGTAACGATTGTGTGGGGGATGATTGTCATCTGGCGGTACCAACGCTGGGTTGCCATCTTGCAGGTCCCGTATCTGACCTGGGTTGCAATTGCGACCGTCTTACAGTTTATGATTACATGGCTTAATGTGATCTCCCCTTCCATGTTGTGAAAGCTGGTTCAATGAATATTGCACTTATGACTACTGTTTTTGCTGCGGTCTTTGCTGGGCAATTGGCTGGTACTATAGAACAAGATCCACTGGTGAATTTCCAAAACCAGAATGAGTTTTCCACCTGGAACGCTGTAAATGACGGTGTCATGGGGGGACGCTCAGTCGGTAAAATAAAATCAACAACAGATGGTGCCATGCAATTCTTTGGCACGTTATCACTTGAGAATAACGGCGGGTTTGCCTCAATTCGCTCAGGTCGCTTACAGGTCGAGATGGACCCACAAGAAGCGTTTCGTGTCCGCGTAAAGGGTGATGGCCGTACATACATATTCAACCTGTATCCCAAAACACGAAGGATGGCATTCTCGTACCGAGCCTCCTTACCAACGGTAGCCGGTGAGTGGACTGAAGTAACGGTTCCTCTGGAAGACTTTACGCCGACTTCCTTTGGGCGACGCGTGCAAAATAAGGGGCCCTTATCTCCTGATCAGATCAGTGGAATTGGTTTCATGTTGAGTGACAAGAAAGCCGGTCCGTTTGAACTGGAAATACAATGGGTCCGCATTGAGCCAGCGTCTGTTGAAGATAGTCCGTAACTTTGCTCGTTCACTCGGTGTGCCAGAGAGAGACTTGCTAGTGCACCAACAGAAACTCCCGCAATCAGTGCGAAGAGAAGCTTGCTTCTAGTTGCTGTGAATAGATGGCATTGATAGGCCGCAACC
>JABHNP010000389.1 GCA_018694455.1 Planctomycetaceae bacterium
CAGTGTCTCACTTACACGCAAGTTATCACTGATGGAAGAAGAATAGTTCATAAATATTCTTCATTAAAAATATTGACATTCTTGAAATTTTTGCTGAAGGCGGCCGTAGGGTGTCAGCAGTAGCCAAAAAACGCACCAAAAAAACGTTCAGGATTTCGAACTGCTGGTGTCAAAGTGCTCTGTCTCTTTCAGTACTCGGACGCACTGAATGTAAAGAGTTTAATGACCGGATTCCTCGTCTGTTGTGTGTAGTTTTGGGGCACATAGAGCTTCCAGAGTGCCTGGCGGATAGTTTTTTAAGGTATCGTTGGAACCACTTTCTGCCAATCAGTAGGAGTAGCCGAAGGAAGCCGATATACTGCTTTTCCCGAGGGTATACGTTTCCAAAAGATTGCTCCGTGGAGGTATGTATCGGTGATTTCAGCCCGTCCCAGTGTGACTGACTTGGTATTTCGGCTTTATGGGCGTTCGCTGCACCCGGAACTCTTTCGGAGACATGCAGTACGGCATGTTGAACGAGGTGAGTTCCGAGCCGAGATTGCCATAACAGAGAGCGGCCATACAGTGTCTTGGACGAGTGGAAACCTAACGTTAGTTGAAGTTGCGACATCAGACCGCCAGCCTCTTCCAAAGAAAAGGCGATTGCTTTCATACCCTATTCAGGGAGAACGCTCAGACTCTCTGGAGTGTGCTAATGGCGTTTGTTATGAAACAAGTTTTCAACTAGAGAAAGTGCGACCAGATGTGTTTTGGACATTCCAGCAGGAATTATCAGCGGATAGCATTTCCCAGGGTTTATTTCATCGGTTTGCAACTCGTGGACGCCTTGCAGTCGGAGCCATTAGCTGGGTGAATGTGGAAACACGTACAAAAAGCCTTCTGCTCCAAGCTTTTCATACTTTTCCGGAGGAGTTTGCAATCGTAAAAAGCCAATCAATCTTTCAGCTTCCTTAATGCTATAATTTTTTCTTCCAATTGGCTTTTCGACGACGAGTAAAATTTTATGCAAAGAAATAACAACGATTCATCCGTTACCGAAACCAGCCGAATTCTTATCGCCGATGATAATGAACCGAACCGTGAACTTCTCGAGGTTTATCTGGCTGATATCGATTGTGAAATTGCGACCGCTGTTGATGGCCATGATACTTTAGAAAAAGTAACGTCATTTGATCCAGATATCATTCTTCTTGATATCATGATGCCAAAGTTATCTGGTTTTGAAGTCTGCCAGCAACTCAAGGCAAATTCAGCAACACGGCAGATTATGGTTTTAATGGTCACTGCACTTGGAGAACTTGGCGACATAGAACGCGCCGTGGAGGCAGGGACAGACGACTTTCTTTCAAAGCCAGTGAACAGAATAGAGTTAGTCAAGCGGGTTGAAAATATGCTGAAACTGCGTCACGTGAGTGATGAGCTCCAGCGATTACGAAGCTACATCAGCAGTATGGATAACGATCTACCTCCAAGGTGACGGCTGTTACGGTCTCGTCATGCCAACCTGTTCTAGGACACGTATGGTGGCAGGAGACTTGTTCAAGACATACAAATGCATGCCAGGAATTCCCTGAGAAATCAGTTCCTCGGCTTGCTTTGCTGCGTACTCAACACCTACTTCAAACTGTGCATCTGCATCATCCCCAGCTTGTTCCATGGCATTTGTAAAATGACTCGGCAGTCGGGCCTTGCAAAGATTTGCAATTCGCTGAATCTGCTTGAAATTCGTTACCGGCATGAGTCCCGGAATAATTGATTGTGTGATACCAAGTGACGAACAGCGATCCCGGAATCGGAAAAAGTCAGCATTGTCATAAAAAAGTTGCGTTACAACCGTGTCGCTACCCGCATCACATTTTTGTTTGAGGTATTGGAGGTCTGCATCAGTACTCACTGCTTCTTGGTGGGTTTCAGGATAGCCGGCGACAAGAATTTTCAGTTGGGGAAACTCTTGTTTAATGAGGGTCACCAATTCAACAGCATAATGAAGACCGTTAGCGACTGGCGTAAATGTAGTTTCACCCTGCGGAGGATCGCCACGAAGTGCGACAATCGCGGTGACACCCGTCTTTTGTGCTTTTTGGAGATATTCTCTTAATTGGTCAGTCGTGCTGCCAACGCAGGTGAGATGGCTAGCAATGGCAACAGATGGGTGCCTCGTATGAACACCGTTTAATACCTCGAGAGTCTTTGTCTGAGTCGAACCTCCCGCCCCGTAGGTACAGGTAATCAGTGTGGGTTCAAACCCCATCAACTCATTGACAGTCTGCCAAAGCATTGCCTCTGATTCAGCAGTTTTAGGGGGAAATAATTCAAAAGAGAGTTCAAATGAATCGTTTGCATAACTTTCTTGCAGCGGCACAGCGATCCCTTTCTGCAATGGAAGGAAATGGGATGTCGGGAATATGGAAATGGATACTTTAAAAACCGTATACGAGGGTATTAACTTAACAGAGAATTCAAAAATCACATGTTTTCAAGTAAATACACCTGCTGGGGTCCTTCCCGACGCACGGAAGTTCCTGATCATAAGGGCAGTTTTTATAGTGTTGAAATAGCGGAGATGAGGTCTCTGTCTGCTTGGTGAAGGTGAATGCCACGGCGATTCATCATTCTATCAAGGGCGGTGATAACTTGTTCAATAGTTGCCGTGGTTTCTCGATGATTTTCTCCAAGTTTTGTTGAAAGGGCTGGCACGAAGTTCGTGACATTGCCGCCAAGCGTTGCGGCTACACCGATGAGTGCGCCACAGGGCAAAGAGGTATGAATTGCAGTCTTTGTGAAATCACCACAAAGTGCTCCAAAAAACTGTCGATCAGTCTGAATAATATGCTTGGTATTCAAACGGATGCGGATCGGGCCATAGCTCACTTTGAGATTACTTGTAATCGTTCCAGCACCAAAATTAATCCAACTGCCAAGGTGGCTGTGCCCGAGAAATCCGGCGTGTGCCTTATTAGAGAAATTTTCTATGACAGAAGAGAAAACTTCACCGGCGACGCGGCATCCTTGACCGATAGTAGTAGCTGGCCTAAGCCAAGAGTGTGGATGAATCTGGGTCCCTGATCCAATTTTTATTGGCCCCTCGAGACAGCAGAAAGGTCCCACCGAGACACCTTCATCGATAAGGATTGGTCCAGACTGAACAGATACGAAATCATCAATCCGTGCTGCAGTGCTCGAATCAATTTTCTTTTTTTGGAAAATGCCTGGTCGTAATTCAATGTATTGACCAGAGTCTATGGCAAGCTCGGTCATCTCCTCAATGGTTTCTTCATGAGCGGTAAGAAAGTCTTCAGGAGATTTAATCAGTTGCAATTCATTATCGATAAAAGGTGTGTCTATTTGATCGATGAGATCTTCAGGCAGCCAGTTTCTCGATATAAGTAGCTGTGTAAATTGTTCTTTTTTTTTGTGATCAAGGAGTGCAGCAACTATCGTATTGCCATCAGATATTTTTCTACTGCGGTTTGCATTCACTAAGTTTTGTAGTGCAACAAGGCTCGATCGGTTCGGTATGAGGCGAGCATTTACAAAAAGCACATGGTCAGAATCATTCTGAAAAGTGTGCTTTGGGTCTGCGTAGTATCCCCAGTGAGGTGTCCGCGTGCCAGCAAGGTCTTCGACATATTGCTGCAGGTGTGGTCGCAAAAGTCGTCTCACGTTGCCAAACTGAGTGAGCATTTCATGAAGGGTGCCGATACCAATCGTGATATCACATGCCGGCCGTGCAGTAATGAGCGGACCAAGTGCGGGGACTTCGGAATCTTCGAATACAAAAATATCCATGAAGAAAACCCTAGCAGACGTTCCACTGCGGCAGCGAGACCGCTGCTGGAAAATTAGGCTGCCGTGGCGTAATCTTCCATATACAAGCCGGAGTGGCGGAATGGCAGACGCGAAGGATTCAAAATCCTTTGCCCGCAAGGGCGTGTGGGTTCAAGTCCCACCTCCGGTATTTGGAATCCACTTGATCGGCTATCGTTTACGAACCTCAAGTACATATCGCATG
>JABHNP010000171.1 GCA_018694455.1 Planctomycetaceae bacterium
GGCATGAGCAATGCCAGGAGCCAAAAGTGATATTTCTTCACTTGCTTTAAGTAGCCTCGGATATCATCGGGAATCTCAACCATAGTTTTTTCCGCATTGAGGACGAGGGAATAGCAACGTGGGGCGTTACCAACCTAGTAGCGTGTTAATAGTTATCACCAGTTTCACCACTTGAAATTATTTGAACAGCACCGGGAGTTTTCGGCTGCCAAACAAATTGAATAATAAAATCATACTTTTTTAATTCTAATCCTTCTTCTAATAATTCTCCGGATGCTCCTCGCGTCGGGCCTCGGCTTGGCCCCATCCCCATGCCGTCATCACCAACGCTATCAACGGCTGTCGATAGCCAGTAATTCTCGATAGGGCTGGATTCAATAATTGCCGGGAAACCGATACCGATTTCCTTCGGCAAAACTTTTTTTCCTGCCTCCGGGCCAGCAGTCACGGTGACAGTCTCACCTCTCTCACCAAGCAACGATTCAATCAATGTTGTACGCAAATAAGTCCGACCTTCAAATGGTGCGTGGTAGTCCTCATTGTGGAAATGATGACCCACCAGTTGCACTACCCAACCCTCGCCCGCAGGGACTTCCGGTTCGCTTTCTTCAGGTTCAAATGAAGGCTCACCTAATTCGGTATCAGCCTCACTCTCGCTCTCAGTATTCGCTTCGGACTCAGCATTACTCTGGCCCTCAGTATCTGTGGCAGGTGTCTTTTCAGGCGCATCGTTTGTTTCAAATTGATCTCTGGCGACGGTGCGCTTCCAGTCTTCTTCAAGGGGTTCGAACCATGTCGACAGGTCTTCGAAATATTGACAATCCAGAGAATTAATATGTAACTCGTCATAGTTAATTGAAACAGGAATAACTGGTAGCCCGTTAGCTTCTTCGGCGGCCTCGGCTTTCTCTGCTTGGATTGCATCGCGTAATGAAGCGTCTGTTTTGTCTGGTTCATCACGAGGTATCATCGATTCAATGGCACGAATTAAATCCAGTGACTGAAACCGACGGTCACTAATTCGAGCAAGCCGCTGCTGAGTGTCGAGGATCTCTAATTGTTCAGCCTGAACCTGTTCAAGACTGCTCTGGATCTGTGAAGACTTTCCAACAACAGAGTCAACTTGCGTGAAAGCGTCCGCAAAAAGATTTTCAGAGTAACTGCTCCAAGCAATATAAATGCCAAAAAAGTTAATAAGTGCCGCAACTAAGAGGCCAAGCATTGCAGCAACTGCCCAAGGCTTTTTCGCTTGTATTAAGCGGTCACGAGTAACATCACTTGGTAGAAGATTAGTTCGGATGCTTGAAACACCGAGGCCCTGAAGGCATAGTCCGTAAACGGTTGAAAAGCCTAGTTGGTTTTCACGAAACACGGGGGCCTTTAGAACGAGATCTCCTTCAAGCGACTTGAATTCACGTAAACGGTGTACTTCCAGTTGAAGTTGTTTTGCCAGAAAGTCACTAAGTCCCCGCAATTTCGCGGCATTGCCAACAAGTAAAACCTGGCCAATTTTTGCGGTTCTGTCTTGTCCGGTGAAGTAATTGAGGGAACGTTGTAGTTCGCTTGCAAACTCATTAAACACTGGCCTAAGCGTTTGAAAGACTTTTTTCGGGTCATCTGCCCGTGCGGCATTACGCTTAAGGTTTTCTGCTTTTGCGAAGGTCATTCGCATCCCTTGCACAAGGGCTCGGGTGAAATTATTGCCGCCAATAGGCATTGTCCGCTGCCATATTTTTAATCCGTTTGTTATGACGAGGTCGGTTGTATCAACACCCATTGATGCCAAGACAATCGATGCGGGTGGAGCATCAGGGTCAATCTCACTCGCATTTGGAAGCTGATCAAACATAACAACATTAGCTAAAGACACCGGACTTAGCTGCAGGAGATCAATTTCAATATCAGATTCTTTGAACGGTTCGATAGCCTTTGTTACTTGATCTCGCTTCATTGCAAAAAGAGCGATTTCGGCATCAATTACAAAGCCACTTTCCTCGATACCACCCTCAAGTCGTTGCCAGCTCCACACAACCTGTTCCAGAGGAAATGGAATTTGCTGTCGAGCTTCATACGTGACGATATCTGGAATCTTACTTGCCTCGACCGGCGGCAGTTTTATGAACTTGCTTAGACCTGATTGCCCAGGGACAGAAACTGCAATGGTGTCTCCGGCGACGTCGTTGCGTCGAAGAAATTCTTCGAGTGCATCTCGAATGAGTTCTGTCGGGTCAGCTTCAGGCTGCGTAAGCAGCATCGGGTACTCAATGTAATCGAATGTCTCTGCGACTAGTTTTCCAGGTTGCGGCGAAAGGCTACAGCGGAGGGCTTTCAGCCCACACTTGCCAATATCAATACCCCAGACGTTTCGCGAGCGTGCCATGCCGCAACCGTTTTTTAAAAATAAATTAAAAGGAAAACTGTCCCATTATCAAATGGGAATCAGAACGTGAACCCGCTAAAGGTTACACTTATGAAGGATACCATACAGAAACTCTATGGATTCATGTTTTCTAGTGTCAAACGGTAAAAAGACAAACCCGTTACATATTGTCAAAACTCCCGAGGAGCCAGCGTGTATTGTAGAAAATAAGTTACATTTTGGTTCCCACTTCGAGGTAGTAAGTATATGAGCCACTCCGTGTGGGCTTGATTTTCACAGAGTAAAAGTGACTCTTTTGACAACCAGTAGTGCGTTATGAATACATCTGAAAAAATCTCTCGACCGAAAATCACGGTTTTTCTTCCGTGCCATTCGCTCGAAGACTTATCTGACTGGCTGGAAAACGATGATGCATCAGCAATTTTGAATGCCTGGACGATTGCATGGCACCCTTACGTACTTTGTGAGTCCGACGGGATGCCTAGCTGGGCAAGTGTGGATTTACCATGGACTGATGAGGAAGAAGTCATAGGCATTGTGCCCGAAGGACTTTTAGAGCGGTTTACAGCGGGAGCTTCACCTCCATTTGGTACGCACCAAAATTTTCTTCACCAAGATGATAGTGAAACATTTCTCCCAGATTTATTAGCACTGTTCCGCAACGAAAACTCTACGAGTCCACAAGCTAATGCGAGACAAGAAACGCTCTCAACGTGGCAACTTGCATTTGTTGATGACTTTCGGTCCCTTGGCCTTACGGCTCTACTCTTTGAGCGATTGGCGAGCCGAATGCGGTCGGACACCCTTTTAGAGCAGACAGGATTTCCAGAAGCTGTCGTCGCAGCAGCGAAAGCTTGGAGAGAAGATCAGTCAGCAGTTGCAAAAGAAAAATTGGCGGAAGCTTTTCAATGTCTTGAGTCTGCAAGAGATCACTTCTATCCGGTAGAGTGCTGGTGCCTTGATCTTGTACTTTTTTCTGGAAACACCACAGCAACACTTGAACAAGAACTACAGTCTCCGGTTCCGTTCACATTATTAGCTGATACGGAGACGATGAATTCTTTCCAGGGAATGTCAGGAAATATATCGAACGCTATTCGGAGCAGGGTTGCTGATGGTTCCATGTCACTTGTTGGAAGCGTGCCCAGCAAGTTCCCGTTTTCATTATTGTCACCAGAGCAAATTGAGCGAGATGTTGCTGCTGGAAAAGCTGTGTGTGAGAGTGCTAGTGGTGTGATACCAAAGATTTTTGGTTGTTATGCTGGGCCACGTGCTTCTGTCATGTTACCAATCCTGAAGCGATTAGGGTATCAAGGTGTTTTGTGGTCAAGTTTTGACGGGTTCCCTATGCGGTCTGCTGGTGCATCAAGATTCCAATGGGAAGACGAAAGCAGGGATAGAATTGAGGCATTCGAACCAAAAGTAGTTGACGCTCGTAGTTCCGCAGCAGTGCTATCTCTGAGTTCGATCTTAAGTGATGCCATGGATCATGAGCACATAGTACTCACCATGTTTTGTCATCATGCAGGTACTGCGAGCCCTTGGTTTACATTGCTGCGTCGGGCTGCAACATGGACAAATGTATTTGGTCGATTCTGTACCGCAGAAAGCCTGTTAAGTGAAACTGTTGACCTGTCCACTCCGGTTGAATTTGAGAGAGATGGCTTTCGTGTCGGTCTTGCACCGGATACAAAAGTGCAAAATACCGTAGTGGAGCGTAAATATGAAAAGACCACTACAATATCGCAGTCTGAAATGATTGCAGTTGAGTCACGATGGCTTGTAGCAAATCAAATCCGTTATAGAGACTTGATTAGCGAGTTTTGCACTCAAGAAGAATCCTTTCCAGATCGCCCAAAGAAGCAGCTGTCTGCCAATAGCTCTCAAGGCTGGGGAGAGAAGTTTCTTGGAAGCTGGTTGACAAAGCGACAAAATCCTATTGACGAGTTAACGCTATCTACCGACGGTTTTGCTGTCAGAGTTCATGGACAAACTGGTGGGATTGTGTCAGTTCGCAGTCGAAAAGATGAGCGAAATCGGCTTACTCAACAACTGGCTCTTCGTTGGATTGACCCTGGTTCCCATCCGGCAGATATTAAGTATTCAGCAATGGCGGCCGACAGCGTCGATCGCTGTGGGGACGGCATCGAGAGCCACGGAAAGCTTGTCCATGAAAATGGCTCTGTGCTTGCCCGATTCTCGCAAAAAATACAGCTTGTTTTAGATGGCACTGCTGTGTCGTTATCGATTGATATTGAGCCAACTCAGGAAGCTCATTCGCTTGTGCCTCATTCAGGCGATGCGTTTGGTCGATTTTTTGCTTGTCGCTTTGCCTGGAATGAGAACGATTTCTGTGACATTTTTCGGACAATTCAGACACAGCTTGTTCAGACTGAGCGGCAGCATATTTTTTCACCGCGGCTCGTTGCGATTGTGAGTGACGGAGCTGTGATTGATCAACAGAGTAGGAACCAAAAAGAGTCTACGCGATCCAGTAGTCTGCAAATTTTTACGGGATGCTATCCTTGGCATGTGCAGAGTAGTTCGCACACACTCGACACCGTCTTGACAACGGACTGTACAAGTCAGCCTAAGTCGTTTCACCTTGCTCTAGGAATCGATTTGCCGCACGTTATTGATTCTGGGATTGGTTGGGCTGCAGAACAGTCACTTCAAGTGCCTCCAATGCCATTAAAGTTGCCTCCAAATATACGATTGGTTTTTGCGGCCACCCTGAAAGACGATGTGCTAGGTGAGGGTATACGTCTGCGGTTGCTTGAGTCATGTGGGCACGAGAGCCACATAAAGCTTAATTTCAATCGTGAGGTAAGCCATGTTCGTCAGGGTGGCGAAGTGCATGGACCACGGTCGACTCAAGCACGGTCGACTCAAGATCGTACGCCAGAGATTGATGGTAAAGCTGTTGATTGCTTGATTCATCGTTACGAAATGGCCGATTTGGAGATTATTTTTCGTGAAGATCATCACACTTGATGGGCCTGCAGGTGCAGGTAAAAGCTCAACTGCGAAACTTCTTGCGAGCAAGCTTGGCTGGTGTCATATGGATACCGGCGCTATGTATCGAGCGGTTGCACTAGCGGCCCTTCAACAAAATGTTTCTCTTGAAAACGAAAAGGCGCTGGCAGAGTTGGCTGCAAGCCTCGATATTCAATTTCTCAGTGGTTCAGTGTTTTCAAACGGTGAGAATATTTCTGCGGAGATACGCATTGAGCGCGTCACCGCTGCAACTCGGCCGGTTGCAGATGCACCTTCTGTACGTGAAGAAATGACAGCAATGCAGCGGAACTTATCAAAAAAGTTTAATCTTGTTACGGAAGGTCGTGATCAAGGTACGGTGGTATTTCCTTCTGCGGAACTAAAGGTTTATCTTGACGCGTCACCATCAGCTCGGGCGGCACGACGGTATCATGAAAGAATTGAGCATGGTGATAAAAGCCGCTCGGTAGCAGAAATTTTGAATAGTCAGATCGAGCGAGATCAGGGAGATAAGGATCGGCCGGTTGGGGCAATGGAAGCTGCGAAAGATGCAATTATTATTCATACAGATGGTCTTTCGCTCGAAAATGTTGTCAAGCAGGTATTAGAACTGGCACGCGGCCGCGGTCTTACGTCAGATTACATTCCGGAATGAAGTGCCGATGAGTTTTTCTAAAAAAAATGGAACAACAGCTCCTTCGATGCCTTTGGTTTCTAAGATTGCGCAGAAAACGCAGAGTCACCAAGAGTGGTGGGGCAGATTGCTGTACGACACGTTGTGGTTTCTATCCCGTATATTTTCCGTATCGTTATTTGGTTTTCGTCGAAAAATGGTAGAGCGACTGCCAGAATCTGGAGGCTTACTGGTCCTTTCAAGTCATCAAAGCCATCTTGATCCACTTCTCTTAGGTCTTGCCACAAATCGACGACTTTCGAGTCTTGCTCGAAGCAGTCTTTTTAAGTTTGGTCCTTTTGGTAACGCAATTGCAGCACTTGGTGCTGTCCCAATCGATCGAAACGCTTCGACCGTTACGGCGATGAGAACCGTAATTCAGAGACTAAGGAAAGGTGCTGCCGTAATTGTGTTCCCGGAGGGAACAAGAACATCATCAGGGCAACTTGGGGATATGAAAAAAGGGTTTGCATTGCTTGCAAAACGTGCTGCAGTACCGATTGCACCGGTAGCCATTGTTGGCGCATATGAATGTTGGCCTCGGTTTCATCTGCTTCCACGTCCTGGCCGTATTCGGTTGAATTTTGGTGCAGTTATTACAGCTGATGAAGTCAATCGCCTTTCAGAAACTCAATTAGCTGAACGGTGCATTGCAGTGCTGCAAGATCTCGATGAGCAAGCTCGCAGCACACGACGCGGTTGCGTGCGTCGTTAAAAAGATTTTTTTTTCTTTATTTTTCAATTTCTGTTTGGCTTGCAAGAGTTGTGCGGACAGAAACGTTCCGAGCTTCGTCACTGTTTTGACGAGCATCTTTTTGCCGACAAATTTTGAAGCGTTGTTTCGGCAGAATCTCTGCCTTGGATGTTTTTTAAATCACTGCTAATGAGAATCATGAAATACTTTCTTCCTCGATGTGTCACACTGGGTGTCGTTGCTTTTTTCTCTGGTAATGCGTTTGCACTAGACTATTCTTCCTCAGTTGCGATGGTGCCAGTCCCAGGAAATGGTTCAAAAATTGAATTTCTTGGTGATACCTTCGAGGAAGATGGATGGAAGTTTATCCACAATCATCCAAAAAGCTCTCGTGAAGAAGACGGTCAAGCGCGTGGTCCACTGGCTTTCTCCGGTAATCGAAGAATGCTGGAGGGTCCGGAGCGAGGGCAGCCTGATCTTCTGGAAATTGTTAACACTCCTTCGGGTGGATTGCCAGAAAGCAGTCGTGCACTTCTTGTGCGAACCTTACATTCAGGTGTTCCTGGGACGTATTCTCGCACAGTCCAGCAAGACGATTTGATTTGCGGTATTACGACACGATTAGGATCACAAATTCCCGTTGGTGAAATACCGAGCTGCGTCGTACGGATTTGGTTGCCCCCAGCAGAAAAGTGGGAAAATCGTAGTGGGCCGCATTTTGGGATTCGTGTAGGGGTGCGGACGACAAAGCTTGAGCCTAATCGGGGTTTCTTCGCGTCGGGCAGTTCACCAGTTGTGGAACCTTACTGGCCTGGGATGTGGATTCACTTTCGTAGTGAAACATCACGCGGAGTTGAGAGTGATTCAGCACTTATCAAAGTGAGAGGAGACCGTCGAGGAATAGATTTCCCGGTAAAAGATATTTCGGCAGATCAATTTGGTTGGTGGACGCTAGGAATGTCACTTTCTCCGGATGGACAAGTTCATTATTTTGCTCGACAAGGTGTTGATGATCTTAGATCTGAAGATCATTTAACAAGTCAATTTCCCTATGGTTTCCGTGCCGAACGACTGAATTCATTTTTCTTTAATGCATGTAATCTTAATGACGGGATAACGTGGTCGACGCCATTTGTAATTGATGACCCATCTGTTCATGTTGTAAATTCAACGCGGGTGATGCAGCTTGTTGAGAGACGAGAAGCATATGAACTTCGGCGACAACGAAAGCGATCAGCCTATAAAAACTACAGGAATAGCGTTCGGTAGATATTTATAGGGTGAGTTGGTTTGTGCTAGAGCAAATAGTTGCAGTTCGAAGCCGCAGGGCATTGGTGATGACCAAGACGCTGCTCAGACTCATCGCACCAGCAGCGAAGATAGGCGTTACTTGCCAACCTGAGCCAAGCACTGGAACGAGAATGCCTGCCGCAAGAGGAATGCCGATAACATTATAGAAAAATGCAAGAAATAGATTCTGTCTAATGTTCAACAGAGTAGTTCTGCTTAACTCAATTGCATGTGGAAGCAGTTGAATGTCTCCGCGGATAAGAGTGACATCGGCAGTTTCTATTGCCACATCACTTCCTGTTCCCATAGCAATGCCGACAGTGGCAGCCGCAAGAGCTGGTGCATCGTTCACTCCATCACCAACCATTATTGGCTGCTCGCCACGAGCGTGCGATTCAGTGACGAACCTGTGTTTTTCTTGTGGTGTTAGTGACGCCTTGTAGTGATCGATGCCTACTGATCGTGCAATGACAGTAGCACTATCGGAATGATCGCCCGTCAGCATTGTGACGGTAAGCCCGAGGTGTTTCAATTGGCGAATTGCTGATTGGGCACCTGGTTTCACGGGATCCGTAATGGCAAGCAAGCCAGCTATACGATGATCAATAACGACTCCAGTAATCGTTTTGCCACTGGCTCGGAATGGTTTTGCTGCTTTCTGGAAGTCAGCTAGTTCTTTTGAAGGTACTTGCTGTTTTTTGAGAAACGCCTCATTACCTAGCCCAACGGATTTGCCGCCCACAGTTCCCTCAACACCATTTCCGGCCGTAGCAAGAAAAGAGTCTGCTTTCTGAAGCGGTTTGAGATTATGTTTATGAGATGCCTGGCAGATAGCTGTTGCAATTGGATGTTCACTTTTCAATTCAATAGCTGCTGCAAATGAAAGAACCTCTTGTTCTGTTTGATTACCCAATAATACGATATCAGTTACAGTCGGACAGCCTGCTGTAATTGTCCCAGTTTTATCAATCATGAGCCGTTTGCTTCGCCCAAGTGTCTCGAGGGATTTTGCGTCTTTGAACAGAACGCCCTCGCGGGCGGCACGGCCAATCCCAACAATAATTGACATAGGGGTCGCCAAACCAATTGCACATGGGCAGGCAATCACAAGAACAGAAACGCTTGAAACAATCGCATATGGTAGTGATGGGTGGGAGCCTAGCAGTAACCAGCCGATGAAAGTTGCGAGCGCGATACTCAGCACAATTGGAATAAAGACGCCTGCTACGGTATCAGCCATTTTTTGAACGGTTGCTCTGCTTCTTTGGGCTGTTCTGACAAGTGTGATAATTCTTGCTAGGAGGGTTTCCGAACCAGTCTTTTCGGCGATGAGAATGAAGCTGCCCCTGCCATTTCGTGTTCCAGCAACAACCTCGTCGTTTGTCTTTTTCATAATCGGTGAAGGCTCACCAGTTATGAATGATTCATCAACAAAGCTTGTCCCTTCGGTTACAGTTCCGTCGACTGGAATTGTCTCACCTGGTCGAACTCGTAGGTGGTCTCCCGGATGAATGTCATGTAAGGGTACGTCTTTTTCTTCATGCTCTGATACAAGCCTTGCGGTCGTTGGAGCTAGTGATAGAAGAGAACGAAGTTCACTACCAGTTTTTACACGGGCTAGGTTTTCCAGCATTTGTCCGATCAGAACAAGCACAATGATCACGGCGCAGGCGTCGAAGAAAGAATGTACAAGGCTTGTTCTAGGGTCATGAAATTCCTTAGGAAAAAAGCTTGGGAATAGTGTGGCTGTAGCGCTAAATATATATGCCGCAGTCACGCCGATAGTGATGAGCGTAAACATATTGAGATGCCCAGAAAACAGGCTTTTCATTCCACGAGAAAAAATTGAATGGCCACATGTAATGATGAGAATGCTTGTGAAAAGAAGTTGCAAAACTCGGTTTGTACGAGTATCCAACCAAGCGTCAATAGAAAGCCCAAGCATTGGACCCATTGCAAGGAAAAGAATCGGAGCTAAGAGAATGAGTCCGAAGATCAATTCTCTGTTGATAAGCGGCGCGTCAGAGCCTGGTGTGATATCAGCATCTGAACCAGTTGATTCAAGCGGCATTCCGCATCGCGGGCAGGGTTTTGGTATAGCGGAAGATACCTCTGGGCACATTGGGCAAAAGTAGACACCGTCTTTGTCATGAGGCTGTACCGTAGTTTCAGTGGAGAGACGGTGTTGGCAACACTGTGCTTGTGGTCTAACAGAGTATGAGGAGGTTTTTTCCATAGAAGCGTTTCGGAGAGAACATTGATACCAAAGCCTTCTATTCCACCGTAATGGTTAGAATTGAACAACCAATGGTTATGGTTCCACCGAAGAAGCGCCTCGAGCTCGCTTGAATGGATCAATGGTGCTACCAGAAGGGCCTTGTGGTGGAGTTGGTTCTGGTTTCGTGAACGGCAACATCTTGGGCCACTCAAGACTCATGCCCGGCCAAGCTGATTGTGGCTCTGTTGGATTGGGAGGTGCTGTGAGGGTAGGTGCCATTTGGGTCTGATTACCATTAAGAATCTCTTCTGGTTTCGGAAAGCTACGATTTCCTGTAGTTGTTGATGTCACTGTGGGCCCTTGTCTAGTTCGCGTAAGAGGCCGAATAGATACGGAATCAATCTGGGCGTTACCTAGGCCGGTTAATGCAAAAGTAACGGTAAGAGGTGGCGGCGATTGAGTGACTTCATGAGCATGCGCAGGAGGTACAATTCTATAGAGTACAAGTCGTCGCCAGCTTTCTGTTTTGT
The DNA here is from genome assembly GCA_018694455.1 of Planctomycetaceae bacterium. Classification (GTDB taxonomy): domain Bacteria; phylum Planctomycetota; class Planctomycetia; order Pirellulales; family UBA1268; genus UBA1268. The sequence continues at coordinate 10,783 of JABHNP010000171.1, forward strand.
TGACTCGTTCTGCTAAGGCTGGTCCACCATACGAATCAAAGACGAGAAGGCCATCAACAGATCCTTGAATAGGATTCGGCACCCAAACCTTTGCAACGATTTCCAGAAGTGTACCTGCGGGCGCAGTAATCGGGGGTGTTGTGATCCAGATCGGAGGAGTCTCAATAACCAGTGGTGCTTCTTCTGGGTTTATTGCAGCTGCGCTGATTCGCAAGCTTCTCTTTCCTTCCGCTGGTGTATGCGTTGAAAGCTCTACGGAGCCTTTGACTTGCTCTGTCGGCCGGACGAAGTGTCTCCACCCAGCACTGGACAGGGTGTTGATCTCTTCCATGCTGCCGCCTTCCAGCAGGTTTTTGCCGGCATTGGTTGACTGTAATGCGTCGAGCATCCTCCAGTGATCTGAAAGTGTTGCTGATGAAGTAGTAAGGGGACTCGCGACCATTGAGCCTGTTGCAGTGACTCCTCGTTCCCAAAAAAGTCGTTCTAATTGTCCGGCTATAGCACGAGATCGTTCAAGCTTTTTTACAGCAGCCGTTGGATCATGAGTAATTATAGATTCAGCGTATTGCGCTTCTTGTAGAGCCTCGGCAAGCATTTCTGTTACAGGGAAATGCCCAAGAGCCTCTGGTGGAAGCTCAGTAGCCAGTCGACTACTACGTGCAATTGCACCAGCTGCTTGAGAGCGGGCAAGAAGTGCTGCTGTTGGTGCGTTTCTGCGTACTAATTCCTGTACGTGCGCAGTCGCGGACGGATCATTGCTAATGAGAATAACAGCAGCAGCATGAAAGTTATCAAGTGTCATCGTAACACCACCAGTTACCCTTCTGTGTTGCAATGGTCGGAGGGTACTGTGTGTTATTTCCCAAGGTCGGTGTGCTTCTGGAATGCCAGGAATGAGAATGTTCAAAGGCTGTTCTTGACGTGGAATATCACCACGGTAATGGCTGGCTATTATTTGCCCGCCTTGAACAGATCGCCAAATAAGTACAACCCGAGATCGAGACGCTTCAATCACCATTGCTCGAACTTCTGGGTCACTTGTTTCTGCATCAGCTGTAAATCTCCCACTGGCTCCCCACGCAGCTATGGTTTCAAGTTCAAGATTGACTGTTTGGACTGCAGCGGCTCGTGCGATCGTTTCAGCATCGGTTCCATTGAGGGGCCGGGTCGAACTAAACAAGATGCCTCGACTGCCAGCTGCAA
>JABHNP010000073.1 GCA_018694455.1 Planctomycetaceae bacterium
CGATCGAACGTGAGGCTATCGAAGCAGCACAACATGTTTCTCAAACAAGCCCAAACCTGCTTTCTATCGTGCACCACCGAAAACATTACACGGACATTTACCGCAACCACACAGCAGAAATTCTTAAATATTTTTCTGCAGAACCGACCCGTTTGTTCTATGGCAAACTTGCAGATACGAAGACGTTTCCGAGCATGATGAAATTTTTAGGACTCAAGCAAGATCCTTCTGTAGAAATCCCGCATTCGAACAAACGAACGGCAGCCATGGAAAAACAGTTTGGAAATGCCGTAAAGCAATTGAGGCCATCATGAATACCTCACAAGACTCAAACGAACCGATTACGATTTTCATTGCATCATGGGGCAGACCTATCTACCTTTGGTCGTGCCTTGATTCTCTTTGCAGAACTATTGAGTCTCCTGCTCGAGTGGTCTTACTTGACAATGCTCATCCAGACCCACTCATACGTCAGGTCATTGCTGGATTTGAAAGACGAGAGCTTTTTGCCGAAGTGGTACGGTTTTCTACCAACCGCTTTGAGAACATAACCAAGGCATATGAAGAACGACTCTTAGACGTTGGCCCATGGCATGTCTATATGGAGAGCGATGTCGTCGCATCCTGCTCCCACGGCTGCTGGCTTTCGGAGATGTATCGGATTGTCCAAGCAGATCCTTCAATAGGCATGCTTGGAAGTCTTATCGACACGCATGACTTTCTTGATGCTGAAAAGGCACGCGAAATTATGAGTGGCGACACACATTCAGCAGAGTTCCTGGCCAAACTGAATAGTCCTGAGCGGGCATTTATTGGGGTTCCTCAATGGGCTGATGAATCCCGCGATTCATTCCCAACTGAACCGCCCTGCCCGATTGGTAATCCGCCAGGGCGACTCATGATGCTTCGGACAGATATCATCCGTGAGCATGGATTTCAGCTGGACACCCCACTCGCTGAATGTTTTCGCAAGCAAGGCTTTCGGCCAGCTGTTACTGCAAGAGTTCGACACCGTCACTTAAGCCTGCTGAATGTCTTTGATCATACTGACTACTCACAGACCAATCGTGATCAATTCTTTACAACACATTCGTAACACCGATCATGCATCAAATTGCTCACGATACAGATACGTGCTTTCTAAATCGGAATATTTCTGTTCGTAAAGTTGTGCCAGAAGACCAGGAAACTCTACGCACATGGAGGAACACTTATTCTCAGCGGTTTTTCTATCGTGAAAAAATTAGCCCTTTACAGCAACGGCAGTGGTTCACCCACTACCTCACTCGGGATGAAGACCATCTTTTCATGGTTCTCGTTAAGGCATTGCCGACGGGGTGTATCGGCATTCGACTTCTTGACGACCATTGGGATCTTTATAACGTGATACGAGGAGTCCACAGGCTCCATTCGCGTGGGTGCATGGGAACTGCCTTGCATCATGTCATTGAATTCGCGATACAACGAAAAGCGATGCCTGTACAATTGAAAGTTCTTGCGAATAACCCTGCGTGCGACTGGTATAAAGATAATCAATTCTCTGTTATCAAAACTGAGGAAGACTACATTGTCATGCAGTATCAGACTCCTTCATCGGCATCCCCAAACGTCATAACACACTCATGATTTCAGTCTTTGGCTCAGACATTGGTGATCAGGAAATTGAAGCCGCCGTTGAATGCCTTCGGTCTCAGTGGCTGGGTTTTGGCAAAAAAGTAGATGACTTTGAAAAAGCATTCGCTTCGCATCTCAATCTTACCAACTGCTTGATGGTCGACAGCGGATCAAATGCTCTGTACATGGCTGTCCGACTCCTTGACCTGGCACCTGATGATGAGATTATCATCCCCTCCTTCACTTGGGTCTCATGCGCTCAGGCAGTCTTACTTGCAGGGCATCAGCCGATTTTCTGTGACGTTGATCCGACAACAATGAATGTCCGTCGCGAAGATATCGAACCTTGCATCAGCCCTCGAACCAAAGCAATCATGGTGGTTCATTATGCAGGGCTTCCGGTCACCATGGAGCCCATTCTGGACCTTGGATATCCAGTTATTGAAGACGCTGCCCATGCGGTCTCTGCCACTCATAACGGGAAACCATGCGGAGGTATCGGAGACATTGGTATCTATAGTTTTGATGCCATTAAGAATCTCACCGCTGGCGAGGCTGGGGCGATTACAGCTCAGCGTGAAGAACATATCGAGCGTGCACGTTGGCTTCGATATTGCGGTATTGGCAAGTCAGGATTTGAAACCGCAACAGGCAGTAAAAGCCAGGATGCCTGGTGGGAATACGAGATACGTGAGGCATTTATCAAAATGCTGCCGACAAACATCGCAGCAGCAATTGCAACCGTCCAGCTACGACGACTCGCAGAACTGCAGGATCGACGGAAACAAATTTGGGCCGCTTACGATAAAGGACTTGCAGACATACCTCAGATTTGTCTACCAAAAAAATCTTTACAAGGTGATACGCATGGGCTCTTTACATATTGCATCCGAACTCCCAAACGTAATGTTCTTGCAAAAACACTTCTTGATGCAGATATCTACACGACTTTGCGATACCACCCCCTTCATATGAATCCACTTTATGGCCAGACTTCCAAGCGGTTACCACACTGTGAACAGCTGAATCAAGATGCACTGTCCATCCCATTACATCCCAGATTAAGTGATGATGATGTGGACCATGTCATTCAAGCCATCCACAATTTTGCTGACCGCCATTTCTAAGGCTGACTGCTAATCCAAAGCCCCTGCAGCATTGCTATCCTGGAAACGCTACGCTAAATTACCCACCACACCGCTTCACCATATTGTGCAACATTCTGTGGAAAGCACATGCATCACGCAGATTTTCGTGGCTTTCTCTGACCGGCAGTGACATCTGAAATACAACTTTCATCAGAGGATTTATCTAAAAATTTCTTGATATCTGCACGGTGCATTGCCCACCTGTATGAACTTACAAAACCTGGCCACAGCGCGAAGACTTTATCATCTTTCGTCTTATACCAACTCTTGCAAGGCAGCTGATAAACGCTTCCATCCGACCGCCAGACACTTTTATCAAACCGCTGCTGCAAACGATCGTTGTATTTTTTCTGCACATCTTCTCGAACTTCAATTGCATCCATCAGCGGACGACCCCGACGCGGATCAAGCCACTTCAGACACTGAAGAATATACTTTACCTGCGTCTCAATCATGAGTAGTACTGAGTTGTGCCCGAGGCCCGAATTCGGCCCCATGAGCATGAAAAAATTCGGGTACCCAGCAACACATACTCCATGAAAAGCCTCTGGTGTATCCCCCCATTCCTTGGCAAGAACGCGCCCTCCTCGCCCTTGAATACGAATAGCGTGTGTTGGATTAAATGGCTTGAATCCTGTAGCAAAGATAATGACATCCGCCGGCCAACACTTGTTCGTAACATCACGAAGACCATCCTGTGTAATTTCCTGAATGGCATCGTTTACCAGTGTGACATTCGGCTGATTCACCGTGGCATAAAAATCATCTGACAACAGTATTCGATTACAGCCCATTGTGTACTGTGGAGTGAGTTTTTTACGGAGAATTTTATCATGCACCTGATCACAAAGAAAATTGTTTGATTGCTTCTGACCTCGGCCCATCAACTTCGGCTTTACTGTAAGACCAATCGCGACCGCCTCGGCAGACAGATAATGCCTCAAGCGGCACGCCTGCTGGTACCACGGAAGCCAATGCTTAGCCAGACGTTCAAAGGCTGAAGTGTCTCGATTGTTTCTTGGTAAAATCCATGGCGGAGTACGCTGGAATACTGTCAAGCCTGCAACGCGCGATGCAATTTCTGGTATGAACTGAATTGCACTCGCTCCAGTGCCGATAACAGCCACTCGCTTATCCTGAAGTTCCACATCGTGCCTCCATTGGGACGAATGAAATGAGGGGCCTGAAAAATCTTCACGGCCAGAGATATTGGCAGTGGAAGGCACGTGCAGCCCTCCCATCGCAGAAATAACGACCGTTGCTGTAAACCGCTTCCCGGTTGCAGTCGTCAAGTGCCAGCGATTTCTTGTAGGATCCCAAACCATCGCCGTGATTTCCGTACG
>JABHNP010000149.1 GCA_018694455.1 Planctomycetaceae bacterium
CAAAGCAGTTCAGGTTCTGTGGTGCTATCCAGCTGTCGTCTTCCCTATTCCAGCAACAGGTATTGAAGCAGTTGCATCAATTTGCAATCGATCTTTCTCGGAGAGCAAAGCTTGCTGGGCTAATAGGAATTGATTTTATTTTGCCTCGAACTCCAATACAGGCAAGGGATCACTCGCCTGTTATTCTTGAGGTCAACCCAAGGCCCACAGCCACCATGGAGTTGTTCGAACGCCGTACTGGTCGTAGCCAGGCAGGAACACATCTCGCATCGCTAGGGTTTCAATTGCCACGAGAGTCAACCACTCTGCAGCGTCAGAGTAATATGTATTGGGGGAAGGCCGTGCTTTTTGCCAACAAGTCACTTGATGTCTCTTCATCCGTTGAACGACATCTTCTAAAGTGTTCATTACGTATGCAGGGGTGTGAACTTGGTTGGCCGATGGTTTCAGACTTGCCGTGTTCTGGAACCATTATTCAGCCCGGCCATCCAATCGTGAGTGTTTTTGGATGCGCAGAGTCACCGCGGCGTGCACTTAGGGTGTTACGAATGCATGTTAGTGAAGTTATGCAGGGACTGTGAGTAAAAAGTGTTTTATCCGGCAAGTCTTCTAGGTGTTTGCTCTTCATTCGCTTCAGCAAGAAAATGCATCAAGTAAGCATCCTCCGTAGTGTCTTGATAAAAGTCACGCAAAACACTTGTCGCAAGAAATCCTAGTGAACGGAAGAAAACTTGTGCCGGAAGATTCGTTTCACGGACTTCGAGTACAATCCTATTGCGTCGTTGAGTACTGAGTTTTGAAATTAATTTAGTCAGCATCGCTGTGCCAATTCCAAGCCGCCTGTGTGTGCGAGCGACAGCAAAGTTAAGGATATGAACTTTTGTTCGATGAAGTTCATACAGCATGTATCCGACAACACCACCGCTTATCTCGGCAACTACACCTATGCAGTTTCGTTGCCTCAAGCATCTAGTGAAATCAGTATCAGCCCACGGGAACTCAAAAGATTCTTCCTCAATACAAAGAATTTCTGCCATGTCCCGGCGTATCATCCAGCGAATGTGCACCTGGTCTACTGAGGAAAGCTGGTGGTCGTAGGTGGTTTTCACAAGATTTTCTCCAAGGCTCACTTTGGCTCGATGTATAAAAAAGGTGTATTGTGCGTGTGTTTTAGTAACTGGCTTTCTGTAGCCAGTTTTGATTCTGCGAGACGCTAGCAGGTCTTGTCGAGTCAACCAAGATGTTTCCTCCGCACGAAACTGCCTTGACCGCCTCGTAGAAAGTGCCTACTTTCCCATGGTCTGCCAGCCACCGTTTTGTGTTGGCTTCCCTCGATTGTTGGATAATTGCATGAATTGGTTGCACATGCTTTCGCAACGACTGCGAGGCCAAACATATTGCCTGCTTTGTTCGTTGGTTTTTCTTGTTGTGGTGTCTGCTGGATGTGCGGGGCCAGCAATTCGTAGTCAAAGCCCTGAGCTTGAAGCGTTAGCAGCTGTTGAATCTGCAACACAGCTAGTCGGTGACTATGCTTCGCCATGGGGACTAAACAGCCAACGAGTTGAAAGGGCTGCACTAATAACTGGCTTGGCCGACACGGGGAGTGATCCACCGCCGGATCCACGTCGGCAAATGCTCCTAGAGGATATGCAAGCAAGAGGAGTGGTGGACCCAAATCAATTATTAGCGTCGCGTTCAACGGCACTTGCTTGGGTCAGTGGAGTACTACATCCGGGTATTCGAAAGGGCGATAGGTTTGATGTCGTTGTTGAAGTGCCTGGAAACCACGATACAACGAGCCTTTCAGGTGGTTGGCTTATGGAAGCCCGGCTTGTTGAGATGGCCGTTCTCGGAAATCGTATCCGTGATGGTCATACACTAGGAGTGGCAGAGGGGCCGTTGCTCGTTGATCCAGTCTCTGCCGGTGTTGTTGATTCTGTTGCAACACTTCGTGGCCGAGTGCCAGGCGGCGGTGTTTCTCTGGCTTCACGGTCGATAGGTTTGTCAATAAATTCAGAGCATCGATCTATTGGCCTTTCAAAACGAATAGGCGACTGCATTAATCAAAGGTTTCACGCAATCATTCGAGGTGTGAAACGAGGTGTTGCGACTCCGAAGACGGACCGTTTTGTCGAGCTCGAGGTTCCTGAGGTTTATAGGAATAACTTAGGCCGTTACGTAAGTGTGATTCGGTCGTTAGCGGTTGCTGAACCAAGTGGCAATCGACATGCAAGATTAGAGCTTCTTTCGAGACAGCTTGAGGATCCGGTTACTGCACCAAGGGCTGCCTTACGACTTGAAGCCATCGGGAAAGAGGCGATTGGTATTCTTCGTGACGGGCTTGAATCGAAGGATGCGGAAGTACGATTTGTGTCGGCTGAGGCGCTAGCATATCTAGGAGAGTCACTTGCAGGCGAAAAATTAGCTGAAGCGGCTCGTGATTTGAGAAGCGAGCGTCCTAAGGCATTGGCCGCACTTGCCATTTTAGATGATGCAAATGGCATTGATGCACTACGTTCCCTTCTCGGTAGTCGTAGTGCAGAAACGAGATATGGTGCTTTTCGTGGTCTTTCAATGATTGACGCTCGGCTACCTGATATTCGTGGCGAAATGCTCGGTGAAGCATGTTGGCTTCACGTTCTTGATGTTCGCGGTGAACCTCTCATCCATGCCACCCGGGCAGCACGAGCCGAAGTAGTGCTCTTCGGGGACTCACATCCGGTGAGTGATGGGCTACGGGTTGAAGCTGGGCCATCAATTGTTGTTGTGGTTGAGGAGGAGGAAGCAGCGGTAAGCTGCTTCCGACCAAATGAACCTGATCTCGTGACAACAGTTGTCCCTCAAGTAGAGGATATTATTCATGCCATTGTGGAGTGTGGTGGTGGGTATCCAGATATTATTCAGTTTTTGCAGCAAGCGACATCACAACGGAAGATAGAAAGTCGTCTCGCGTTTGATGCTATTCCTACTGAGTTTGATGGACGGTTGAGTGTGCCGCGGGGCGTCATCGAAAAGAAGCGAGATGTAAAAAAAGAAAAGATAAAAGATAGTGGTGATGATGACAGTGAAGAAACCCAAGGTTTTTGGCCTTCTCTGTTTGACACAGCATCATTGGAATTTGGCGCATGATAACACTGAAAGCCCTAGAGCTTTTCGGATTCAAGAGTTTCGCTGACAGAACACGATTTGAGTTTCCGGAAGGTATTACCGTTGTTGTTGGTCCAAATGGATCAGGTAAGTCAAATGTCGTAGATGCAATTAAGTGGGTGCTTGGTGAGCAATCGGTGCGCAACCTTAGGGGAAAGGCATCGACCGATGTTATCTTCGCGGGTTCAGCGGCACGCAAGGCATTGAATGCTGCTGAAGTTTCACTGGTTTTTGATAATTCAGCTCGAGAACTGCCTGTTGAATCTGATGAAGTACGGATTATGCGGCGGGTCTATAGAAGTGGAGAGAGTGAGTACCTTGTCAATGACGGAATCAGCCGGCTTCGAGATATCCGTGAGATTCTTAGTGGAACTGGTGCGGCAACAGATGCATATAGTGTCATTGAACAAGGTCGTGTTGATGCATTACTGGTAGCATCTGGTAAAGAGCGGCGAGCAGTTTTTGAAGAAGCTGCTGGGATTACTAAATTCCGTGCTCGTCGAGCTGAAGCAATGCGGCGATTGGACCGCACAGAGCAAAATCGTCAGCGATTAGCAGATATTGTAGGTGAGGTAGCAGCTCGCCTAGAGACAGTAAAAAAACAAGCCAGCCGTGCTCGTCGTTGGAAGCGAATGACAGAAAAGCTCCAAGCTTTTCGGTTTGCTGCCGCCTCAGCAGATCTAGTGGGTGCAAATACTTTGCTTGAGGAGGTTCTGTTATCAACTCAAGAAGCCAAGGTTCGGTCTGAAGCAGCACAAGCTGAAAAGTTAAGTGCAGAAGTGACACTCAAGAATCTTGGGGAAGAGCAGAAGAAGATTGAGCCAGAGCTAGCATCCATCCAGGAAGAGCTTGCTGCTGATCGGGAAAATGTCGTCGCAGTCGAGGCGAAACGTGAGGCGCTGCGAGGCCGTTGCGTAGATGTCGAGGAAGAACTGGAATCAGCGGTGAGTGTTGTATGCTTTAATAAGACTCAGCTGCAGTCAACGTCACAAGCTATCAAAGTGGTTCAAGCTGATTATGATTCATCATCGAATGATCTACGCCGCGTTGAATGCGAACTACGGGAGCAAGAAGAGGCAATTGTTGGTTCGCGTGAAGATGCCCAATCTGCTCAGAAACGTTTGTCTGAATTGAGAGAGACAAAAGAACAACAATCACTTGAGCGTCAAAAAGTCGAGGCCGTTGTAGTGCAGCGACGAGAGGAAGCGAAAGCTGCTTTAGATGCTGTGGAGCGATGTCAGAATGGACTTGATAAATCCTGGGCGCTGGTGCACCGTTTGGAAGAGGGGGCAGCGTCGCTCGAAGGCACTGTTGATGTTCTAACCCAACGAAGAATTGAATTACAGTCTCGACATGAACAACTTGATGCTGAACAACTTGGTGCAACCCATCGAGTTGAACTGGCCTGGCAGAATTTAGCTGAGAGGCAAGGTCGACTTGAGGTTCTTCGGGATCGCCAGCAGTTGCTTGAGGATTTGATTGCATCGCACGAGGGTGTTTCTGAGGCTACCCGACAAGTTCTAAATCAATTTTCAGATGAAATTCCTGGTCTGTGTGGCTTGCCGTCAGACCTGATCGTTGCTGATAGTCAGTGGGCTGGACTTGTAGATATAGCAGTTGGTGTACTTGGTCAGCGGATTGTTGTAGAGCGTTTGTCGGACATGCTTGACTGGTGTGACAGGTGGAAACGCTCGCTCTCTACTCAAGGATTAATTGCAGCGAGCGGTCGCGTCGGTTTTTTAGCCATTGATAAATTGCCGGAACCGCCGCCTTTGGAAATTCAAGAAATATTTGGCGATGGTGGTATTGGTGTTATTGGCAGGCTAGATCGACTTGTTTCAGGTGAAATCAAAGAGTTAAGAGAAAACGAAGAAGAGCGGTCACTGGTAATATCTGGTGAATACGACACAGCTGAATCTGATGATAAAATCGCGGATAAGCAAGATCACGTAGATGCAAGTAATCTTTTAAGACGGCGTCTTCTTGG
>JABHNP010000159.1 GCA_018694455.1 Planctomycetaceae bacterium
CCGATACGGATGTCGTCTTCTGCTCCGATCCAACCCGTAGGAATGCGGTCAATGTCTCGTCAGGAAATGATTGGTGGTGAGCAGGTTGTTCCAGGGTCAATGCAATTCTATGAGGGGGCAGCTCAGGCGCCGGCTCAGGCGCCAGCTCAGGCGAGTGGGCCGCCGCCATCTGTGCCTATGCAAGGAATGGCCGGAGGCATGCCGCGTCCCATGGGCGCTGCTGGTGTAGGGGCACCTCCAATTCCGATGCGGGGTGATGGTCCTAATGTGCCAAACTACGCTTGGCCGAGTTACGCTTCTTCTCCAAACTATGCTGCTCTGCAATATCCAACGCAGTATTCACCGGCGGCGTGGCCGTATATTGGTCCGTTTTATCCATATCCACAGGTTCCACTTGGCTGGCGTCGGGTTTCGCTCGAGTGGGATGATGGTTGGTGGTATGTAGATTTCGATGAGCGGCACGCTCACAGCCACCATCGGTAAGCAGCCTAGTGCTCCGTGTGATGGCTACGGTTGATGAGTTTTCAGTCTGCACCTTTAAAAGTGCACTTCCAAACGACCCGCCCGGGTGAATTCTCGGGCGGGTTTTTTGTTGTCGGCGTATCCGTCAGATTGGAAAAATCAGAAAACTAGACGCAAGTTGCCTGGTGCTTAAAGTCGATTCTTTCGTTAGTGATGTCTTTATCACATTACGCACGAGGACAATTTGATGAAACGATTATCGAAACTGATGGTTATGGTGCTTTTTCTAGCACCAATTTCCGTGACTCAAACGGGTTGCTTTTGGCTTACTGCCCAAGGACCAAACCTTGGGCCACTGGCAATCCCTGTTCCGGTTCCTGTGGGGATTCAGAAGTCTAAGGAAGACAAGTTCTGGAACTATGAACGCTACGAGCGAGCGCCTGTTTTGGGCCCGATTGCTCCAGGAGGCCCTTGTGAGGCCCTTGATGAGCCTAGTGATGATGAAGTAATGAGAGCGTTAGAAAAGGCTAGGCCTGTTCAGGGTCCGTGGCCTTTCTTGTTTGAAACTCAGCGAAACAATGTGCGGATTACAAAGCATAAGATCTCGGATTATGTGGATCCACCGAGACACTACCCGCTTGTCGGTCCTGCCCAGCTGCATCATGCCCATTATAAGTGCACCGTGTATTTCCAAGAAATAAAACGCGTTGGCTGGCCAGTTCCGCACACTCTGATCGATGAGGACACCCAAGAGGTTGTATACATTGATCACGATCACCTGCACATGGTTGGTGATGTTGATACAGGTGCTGATGCGAATTTCTGAGACATTCAGATGTTGCTTTGAATTAAATTCGCTTGGCTCATTATGAGAACTCGTGCGTGCCCCCACCGTGACCGTTACGGTGGGGGCTTTTCTGTGTCATTTTGATCAACTCCAGTAGAGCCACAGTCTGCGAGCTATCCATCGGTATTTGTACTGTCGTTGCTGGGTTGACGGCTCGTTGAAGGTGTCGGTGCCTGTGCAAAGGCCATAGGGTGAGGTAGGTAGCAATTTGACCTCACTATTCAGTAAGTTATCATTTGTGAGGAAATAGTCTTATAGACTACGAGTTTTGGTCGGTCGTTTTTCGTCAAAGACCACAGATAGTTGTGGGTAAATTTGGCGGTACAGGAAAGGTGTCCTACTATGTTTGGCTTTGGCCTTGGACCAACAGAATTAATCATTGTTGCGGGAATTGTGCTCCTGCTATTTGGCACTCGTTTGCCACGGGTTATGCGTTCGCTTGGTGAAGGTATCGTTGAGTTCAAACGAGGCATTAACTCTTCCGATGAAGAGCGAATAAGTCAATCAGCAGGACAAAGCCAAGACGCAACAAAACCTCAAGATTAAAAGGGACGAAATTAGCTTTCATCAGTACTTGCAGGTAGATGACCTTTGTTTTGGTATTGGATAAAATAGTTAGACGACATACTCGCCGGTGAAAACATGTTTGGTCTTGGTCCGCTTGAGTTAGTAGTAATCGGTGTCATCGCAGTGATGCTCTTCGGAAAGCAACTGCCTGAAGTGGGGCTACGAGTCGGAAAAAGTCTTTCTGAACTACGGCGACAATGGTCGACTATATCCCGTGATCTTGATGTGACTGGTGAACTTAAAGGTCGTCACGTGGAAACACCAAATCAGAAACGACGACTTCCGAATCAATTTGATGATCAGGAAGGCGCGCCACCTGGGCCAAGTTTTGAACCTCCGAGTTCGCAGGAAGTCTGAGTAATTCTTTTGTTGTGTGCCATACGGAAGTTGGCCAAGATTTACTAATGGCTCTGCTGCTTAGTCCTGCTGTTTTCCGTTCGTGTTAAGAAGCCTTTGAGCTTAGTTATTTCGACGGCGTTAAGTTAATGCACGAAAAAACCTGTAGTTTGCTGTTGTGTCATCACTTGGTTTAGTTGTGTTGGCAAAGCGGTTACTTGTTTGCAAGGTGTGTATAAAAGTTCGCCCGCAATTTCCGGAAAGTAATTTCGAGATAACGAGTGAAATGACTATTTGTTGTCTTCGCAGAATTTATCAAGGATGTCCGAGAGAGACTGTTCTTGCTCAAGAGTCGGTATGGTTTCCTCGTCGATTTCCTTGGTTTCGTCCGAGTTGCTGGCATAAACGTTTTGCTTATTGTTCATAGTAAGTTCCGCGTTAAAAGCATGTGAAGAGATGTATGTTACGTAACGTGACCAGTATGTTTCTAGAAAAACCTGCGGGGTCCAGTTTGTTGGCAACGGACACTCTGGACAGATGGAATGTTTTCGCAGAAGTCAAGAAAGTCTGAAGCGATACCCGCTTAGCTGGAACATTCAAGACTTGTCGTGCCTTGGTGTTGGATAACAATTGCCGTGCTACCATCCGCAACAAATTATTTTTGGTGCCGCAGGACGAACGATCATCAATTGAGAACAGCGTAAATTATGAACCCTTGCAAGAATCTGTCTCGTGTTTAATTTTTTAATGGGTTAAACACAACTACGACCATAAAAAACATAGCAGCAGCCATTAATGCAACACATGCGATACACATAGAGACACCTCTCTAGAATTTTGATAACTAACGAATAATAGTCATGTCAGCACGCGTTTACAGATGCCGATTCAAGAAAGGTGAGAATTGCCCCTTGTGCATTGCTATGCATTGTGGTTTTCATGCGTAGATATACGCATGAAAACCACTTTAAAAAGAATGCAGAATGCTGCTGAAATCAAAGCGAAATGAGGTGGCGCAACTATTATTAGTGAGAGTTGTAACGTGCCTCAACCCTCGGTAGAAAAAGAAAGTGCTTTGACGGAAATGGAGCGTGTAGAGATCGGATTAAAATATAATTTGACTCATTATGGAAGTGGCAGGATGGTCGAGGGGTCTGCCGATGATAAGCAGTATACAGCAGCCAGGTTTCTGCCATTCAGGGAAATAGTATGAGAATGAGACGCAAAATTTTTCATATTCAATCCAATCAGTTTTTTTTCAAAAAGGCAGGATGAAATAGTGACATGAGTAAAATTCAATCCATGGCGATGGCATTTATAGCTTGTGTAGCCTTGAGTGTTATTGGGCAAGAGTATGAGATTGAGGCTTTAACAGCACCTCGTGCATCTCGTTTGGTGGCAGAAAGTGAGGAGGGTGCAACCAATCTGATGCTCCCTTATGTCTCCTCGGTTGATGTGGAGACGGCTCATGAGTTGGCGAAGGCCACTCAGGCAGGGCTTCTGTTAGATGGCCTGCTGTCAGTAGATAAGAAGACCGCAAGAGAGCTTGCAGCATTCTCAGGTTTCGTACTTTCACTAAATGGCATAACAAATCTTGAGTCAGGAACAGCCGATGAATTATCAGCGTTTGAAGGCAGAGCCTTGGTGCTCAATGGTCTGGAGGTCATCGATCTGATCGCAGCGAGAAAGCTTGTGCAATTCAAAGGTCAGGCAATCTTTCTCGATGGCATCAAGGAAATGTGTCCGAAGGTGGCTGAGGCGTTTGTAGGTTTTCGTGGGAAGTACGTGGGTATGTACGGTCTACAAGAAATAGACAAGGAACTCATGGCCGTGTTAATGAGATGGCGAGTCGAAAAGATCAGCCTTCGTGAAGAGGTTCTGACTATGGAAGCAAAAGAAATCATGGCACGTCATAAACATTCTTGGGAAATAATAGGAGATGTCTGGGCGGCCTTCTAATTGATGAACGATCCAATCGTTTCTTGCATGAGGGATTTAGGTGGCGAAACACGGTTTTCCTGAGAATGAATGGAAATATGTAGATGAGAAATCGCTACCTCGTCGTTTACGACGCGATGTAATTTTCGGAGGTTCATGCATAACGGGCCAAAGTGAGCCGTGCTTGTCCTGTAGTGGGTAAAGGCAAGCTTTAGCCAAAAGCCTGCAGATGCTACTAAGACTGGTACAACGATTAGTCACGCGTGGCTGTTAGTTTGCTCCAGCCTGAATTGATGCGTGCGGCACATGAATTCCTCAAAAGACCTCTGTGTGTTTTGTCCCAAAGCAAGGGGTGGGGTAGCAGTACCTTATTTTATGCAGAAATTAAGCGACTGCATACTGGTCGAACAAATGGAAGTGTCAGTACGTACTACTCTTTTAGTTGTGTTGAAGTTGTGTTGAAGACACCCCGCTGCGAAACGTTGAATCGAAAGGCTGGCCGTCGAAGGCCATGCACCTAGCAAACTCCCAACGTGGACGGTTTAGGTCGTTTGCTTTGTTTTGCATGCAAAAGGGTTTGTTATCTGCGCAAGAACCATTGGGATAGCGATGAATAACCTTCAGAAAAAATCAATACATATGACACCTCAGGTCAAATTAAGAGCAAGGAAGGCTCTTGCTGATCTGGACGATATGAGGCTTCAGCAGCTACTTGAGACAGCGCGGCGTGTGGAGCGATATGCAGTGGGTCGGTCGGAACAATCTGTTGCCAATGCTTTGGGCAAGCCGTTAGTTTTTGTTAGTGTTATGATTGCGTTTTGCAAATCGGCAGGTTTGCTTGAAACGAAGCGAGCAAGAGCAAAATTCCTGAGGACATACGGGAAGAAAAAAGTACGAGTTCTGTACAGTGCGCTGGAGGCGACTCGTTAGCGGACGCTGACTGATCGCCGTTGGTACTGCGAGCACTACTTGTCTTGATTTGGATTCTAAGCCCACTCATCGCGGTTTCTGTGATCGTTGTTTATGATGAACCGTCAGGGGATTTCGTTGCCTTGGCTACTTTGTGTGACGACCACCAACAGTATTCAGGTGTTGGGTTAGGCAAGAATGACTGCATGCCCTCTATTGATGAGAACTGTATGCCCTGTATTGATAAGAGTTGGGTTTTAGGAATTGCGTCCCAAGACACTTACAGTCGGATGCTGTGGTCGTTGTTGGCGATTGCGGTTCGGCTGCGAGGGAGCGAAAGGATTCTCGGTTGAATTACTATTCAGTTCACATTGTCGGTCTCGTATTGTGCTCAACGCTGATTGCTGCTGGAGAGGCACTGCCAAGCCCGCTCGGCGATGGAATGCGGAGTGATATCGACGCTGCAGGAAAAATTCTCAAAGCCTGGCAAGATAAAGACGAGCAGTACAGTAAAAGGCTGTTGCATATTGTTGCCTGGCGTTGCCGTGATCGCGACTTCCCTGCCGGGTATCGTGATCGTCTGCAGCGAACAATGCTCCATATACAAGACTTTTATCGTAATGAAATGTGGCGGCATGGCTTCGGGAAGCGCACGTTCAATTTGGATACACAGTCCAACGGCAAGCTGGTGATACATGAAGTTGTTGGTGCAAATGACTGGCGGGACTATCAAAAATCAGATGGGGACAAAATCAAAAAAGAGTGCGAGCCTGTTCTAAGGAGAAAAGGAATTCGTGTGAACCAAGAGACTGTCATGATTTTTACAAATCTTGCAGAGTGGAATTCAGAGAAGAAAATCTTTTTCCATAAAAGTCCCTATTATGCGGGCGGCGATTGGCGAAGAGGGGTCGCCTGGCAAGTCGATAGTGAAGAACTTGATGTGATAAATCTGGTCAAAGAAGAGCCGGTAATTATCGACGGTGAGTATGGCCGTATTTCTTTAGGGAAGCATAATTCGATATTTATTGGTGGTATAGCTCATGAACTTGGGCATGCGTTGGGTCTTCCGCATTGCCGCGGTGATACAGATGAAGTTTCCGATGGTACGGCGTTAATGGGTAGCGGGAATCGTACGTACGCTGAAGAGGTGAGGAATGAAGGTCCTGGCACATTTTTGTCCCGTGCTCACGCGTTACGGCTCGCTTCACACCCACAATTCTCAAATTCGACTGCAAAGTTTGGGGACACGGGGAAGGCAACGTTTGATGATCTCACAGTAGTCTTGGGTGAGGATCGGGACTCATTTCGAGTCGAAGGAAAAGTCCATGGAATGCCGCTAATATATGGACTTGTCTGCTACCTCGATCCTGATGGTCGTGGAGATTATGATGCTCTTGCTACTACAGCAGCGCCAGATCAAAAAGGTCGATTCAGCATTGTTTGTAAAGATCTTAAAGCAGGGAAGTCGGCAATCATGAGGATAGTTGCTTGTCATGCCAACGGTGCGGCGACAAAAATAGAGTTCCCCTATGCAGTTGCGGAGGAGGGCGCTGCTGATATCACGGTTATGAAGTGTCTTTTTCAACTCAAAGATTTTTCGAAGGCACTCGCTGAACAAGGTGTTGAAGCCGCGAGGGAATTTGTACCACAAGAGAAAAGGATATCGAAGTATGCTACGGCCGTGTTGCAGGGTCGTGTAAAGAACCGAAAGACAGTGCAGTTAGATAGCCTTGTTGAAACAGTGGTATCACTGCCTCTTTCACAAGCTGAACCGGAACGTGCTGCCGTAGGTTGGCTTCGTCCTACATTTGATAATTTGCCACGGCAGAATCCGTGGCTTGAGTCTGCAGGTAAACTCTTTGAAACGGGAATCTATGCGCATGCTCCGTCTGAATATCATTATGTTCTCGATAAGGCGTGGCAACGACTTCGTGGAGAATGTGGCCTTCCGAGCCAGAGAATTGGCTCGGTTGTCTTTGTGATTTATACTGATGGTAGAGAAGTATTTCGATCACCAGTTGTCAGGCCCGGCAAGACAGAATCGTACGACATTGACCTTACGGGGGTGAGTGAAATCATTCTGGCCACAGAGGACGCGGGTGATGGCAAAGCCGGAGACTGGGGGGTGTGGCTGGGGCCAGAGTTGTCTCGTTAACAAAGCAAGAGATAATCCCAAGAACGATCTTGTCTAGATGATTTTGAGCCCAGATATTAGTAGGACCAAGAGAATTGCTACGCAGGCAGCCATCACAATCCATAGTCCAATATGTGTCATGGCGTTGCCCGATTGGTTATCAACTGCAGCTATATGAGATAGCGGATGCCTTTCGTGATGTTTCAATACAATTTTGCCTGAAAAATTATCAAATTCTGAATCGGCTTCACGAGGGATTTCACGGAGCCCTCGAAGGTAGAGGTCGCCTTTGTATCTGGCAAATTGCTTGGCTTGTGAGTGCGATAGACTCTTGAGTGAACTCAAAGACATGCTCTTGCCTGAATGTTGGACAAGAGCAGCAAGTGTCGTGGAGTCTGGGTTGGCGAGCCCATTTACAGAAAGTCTGCCTCGATAGTTTGAGAGGATAGCAGCCTCTTGTATTGATAGGTCGTTGAGGCCGCTAAGTGATAGTCCTCGACCAGCGTGCCGCACTAAGATTTCAAGGACTTCAATGTCAATATGGTGAAGATTATCAAGATACAGGGTACGGCCCCGATGCTTTGCTAGAGTGCTCGCAAGAGAATCATCAATGTATTGAATTCCATTCAGCCGGAGAGCATCAGAGGTTCGGACTAAATGTTTTGCAATGTCAGGTTGAATTGTTTGGAGCTTACTGATAGCCCATTGTCCTCCACGGTGGCTCAACCATTTAGCGATCCGAGGGTCAGTTATTTTGCTGAATGTAAAACTGTCTCGTGCAGCTAATCGTAAGGCCCTTCTCTCTTCAAGGGTGAAAGTGAAGAGATCGATAGGCCAGTACATTACACAAAACTTTTCAAATGCTACGCGGTATCGTTTCCACTGAGTCAGTAATGTTTGGAAAAAAGTCTGACGAGCTTTATGCTCAGACTGATAAAATCTATCTTGGTGGCTGAGGGTAGAACGCTGTTCAACGGCTGCACTGCCTCGCTCCCATTCGACAAAGTTACCTTTGTCCTCGTGAATCTGGTTCGTTTGAAAGCCCGGACAGGATACAATTCGAACTGGAGCAGCTTGGAAAAGAATGTTGCAGTTTGGGCACGTTCGCCATTTGTCACGTGCTTTAGGTAGCAAATGCACCTGTGATGCCTCACAGTTTGGACATCGTGAGATCTGGCCATTTTCCGATTGAAACGTGTGCTGGCAACAGGGGCATGTTCGTGTGGTGTTAATAAATGAGGCTAACTAGTTGCCACTACGGTGTATCGATTGAGTGAATTATGTCAGGCTTTTCAGTACTTTACAGGACGAAGGACACTAAGAGACCCCCTCAATATAGCGGATTTCTAGATGCCTTTGACCAGGTGTGCAGGCCTGTAGTTTTCGGCTCAGCATCCCAACTGATTGAAACGTTTTTGGAGCAAATCTAAGAGTTTTGAGTTGGCAGTGTCCACTTGGCGTGTTACAACATGGACGTTCGACCGATCCACGTTTGCACTCCGAATCGTCCGGGAGTTGCGGCCTGTGCGTTTGGCGTGAGTCACAGTCGATTATTTTTTTCAACTCCCGACGGTTTTGAGGTTGCAAGGTTTATGTCCCGGAAGATTTACGTGGGGAACCTCCCATGGTCGACCACGTCTGCCGACTTAGAGGCAATGTTCGCTGAGCACGGTGCTGTTAGCTCAGCTGAGGTTATTTCAGATCGTGAGACCGGTAGGTCACGCGGTTTTGGTTTTGTTGAAATGGAATCTGATGAGGGCATGCAGGCTGCTGTTAATGCTCTTAACGGACACGAGATGAACGGTCGTCCACTGACTGTGAATGAAGCACGTGAACGCACGCCACGATCAGGTGGTGGAGGTGGCGGCGGTCGTGGTTACGGTGGCGGTGGCGGTGGC
>JABHNP010000410.1 GCA_018694455.1 Planctomycetaceae bacterium
CAAAATGCAAAAAATCTGAAACGAAGAACTTGAGAAAAGCAGGGTTTTCTACATTCCTAACTTGGAACAAAACCCCAAGCGTTCATTGCCGTTAAAAACCGCATACATCTTTGTTATTTTTCTTCACGATACAAATATGTACTCTTGAGATTATTTTCATTGCCTTCCTGAATGAGAGTTCTTATTTATGACAACTACACTCCAGTTCCGTAAGCATCGAGTCTTTTATCTACTCGGCGTTGCATTCTTTGTTCTTTCTTCAGGTCCACTGCAAGCTGATCCTATTCGGAGAGAACCAAAACCACTTAAACCAGCTACGCATGGCATTGGGCGACTTGTCAGAGAATTTTCATTTTCAGATATCAATGGCAAACCACACACCCTTCATTCTGAACAAAGCAAGCAATTCACTGCTTTTTGCTTTACAAGTACGTCATGTCCCCTGAGTCGAAAATATTTACCAACCCTAGCGAAACTTTCCACCGAAGCACCTGCACATGTTCAATATGTTCTCGTCAATCCGATTCAATCCGACAATAAAGAAAACATGCGGGCCGCTGCACAACAAGCACACGATGCAATCTATGTCCATGATGCTGATGGAAAACTGTCGCAGTATCTTCAAGCTCAAACAACAACTGATGTGATTGTCGTTGATGCCCGTCGCACTGTGGTCTACCACGGTGCCATTGATGACCAGTACGGCTTTGGATACGCCCGGGCACAACCAAAACAACACTTTCTAGAAGATGCCATACAGTCTTTACTCGAGGGGCAGCGGCCCTCAATCGCTGCGACGGATGCACCAGGATGTGACCTGAGTTATGAAGCGGTGAAAGATACTGCGGTAATGGCGACCTATCACGGAGAAATCTCCAGAATCTTGCAACGAAATTGTATTGAGTGCCATCGAAAAGGTGGCATTGGACCATTTCCCTTAGACACCTATGAGGACGTTGTTGCACATGCTGGCATGATTCAAACTGTTGTGACCAACAAAACCATGCCTCCCTGGTTTGCTGAAGATTCAAAATCCAACAAGACATCAACCACAAACCACCAACACATTTGGGGAAATGATAGATCGTTGACCGCAGATGATCGGAATGACCTCCTTGCGTGGGTTCAAAGTGACCATCCGCTGGGAAATCTTGCAGATGCTCCCAAGCCGATGACATTCCCAACCGATTGGCAGATTGGAAAACCTGATCGAGTCTGGGAATTTTCTGAACCAATACCTGTTCAGGCAACAGGTGTCATGCCCTATCAATACATAACTATTGATACGACTCTGGATGAATCAAAATGGGTTCAAGCAATTGAAATCCAACCCAGTAGTCCTGAAGTCGTGCATCATGTCATCATCACTCTTCAGATACCTGGTCAAGGAAAGAAAAGTGCGGCTGAGCGAGAAGAAGATGGCCTCTGGGCTGGTTATGTACCAGGTCAGTCTGTCTGGAAATATCCCAAGGGTTTTGCCCGCCACCTTCCCAAAGGATCGCGTTTTATTTTCCAGATGCACTACACTCCAAATGGGACAGCGACGACCGACCAAACGCGAGTCGGAGTTATCTATGCAGATGAACATCCTGAGCACGAAGTGCGTATCAAAGGCCTCTCAAATCATCACATTCGTATTCCACCTGGCGTCCAGCACCATCGAGAAGAGGCATCTCTCAAGCTTCCCGTCGATGCTACGGTACTCGGATTTCTTCCGCATATGCATTTACGCGGTAGCGCTTGCCGGTATGAGGTGACCAATACCACAGGTACTCAAGAAGTACTTTTAGATATACCTAACTATGATTTTAATTGGCAGCTCCTTTACCGGTACGCTGAACCAAGAACATTTCATGAAGGTGATACCATTACGTTTACGGCATGGTTTGATAACTCAGCAGAGAATCCGGCCAACCCTGATCCAACACAGACCGTTCATTGGGGACAGCAGACATTTGAAGAAATGCTACTTGGATATGTTGAATATTATCTTCCCGGGCTTCCACCGGGAACACCTTTGACAGGCACACGTTCACGGAAACGTAGAGAAAATTCGCCACTACGAGATAAAAAGGATTTCAAGGCTATCTTTCTACGACTTGATCAAAATGTTGATCATGCCTTGCACAAAGAGGAGCTACCAGTGCGGCTACAAAGCCGCTTTGAAAACTTTGATTCTAATCGTGATGGTCTGCTTTCGTATGATGAAGTTCAACAGTCTCAGGCACAGTAACAATTACTGGTTTGGGCGTGAAATCTGTGTTTCCAATTCGCACAGCCCTGGCGTTCGTGATACGATTTGTGAAATAAATCTGGCCTTTGTTCTTTCATCAACTCGCTCGTGGAGCTATCTCAATGCATCGTGGAAATAGACTTTTTTTGTGCGTCATGCTTTGTGTCACCTCATTACCGCTTGCATTGACTGCAGAATCTTCCAGCGACGCGTGGATCACCATGTTTAACGGAGAAGATCTCTTTGGCTGGAAAGCGAACCCTGAGAACCCCGATTCCTTTCATGTCGAAGATGGTGTTCTTGTTGTCGACGGACCACGCTGTCATCTTTTCTGGATTGGTGAATCAGAAAATACTGAGCATGAGCAACTCACGAATTTTCACTGGCATGCGAAAGTCAAAACCATGCCAAAAGCTAATGGTGGACTCTACTTCCATACGCAGTATGAGGAATCAGGATGGCCTTCTGCTGGCTATGAGTGTCAAGTTAACCAGACGCATAAAGATCGCAAAAAAACTGGTGGACTCTATGCAGTTGCTGACGTCTTTGACACATCACCGGTCAAGGATGGCGAGTGGTATGACTACGACATTATTGTTGATGGGAAACACATTGTTATCAAAATCAACGGGGTAGTAACGACTGACTGGACCGAGCCAGACGATTGGCAACCACCAAAAAACATGTCGGGACGAAAACTTTCAAAAGGCACCTTTGCTATACAGGCTCATGATCCTGAGAGCGTTGTGTATTACAAAGACATCCGCATGAAACGACTCCCGTAAGCAATACCTGACTCATTCATAAATCGGAAAAAAAGTATTGAATGCCTGTTCACAAAAATCACCAGGGTCATTAAACCGTTGATTTTTATTGAGTCCGTCAATGATCAGCATCTGCTCCGCAGAAAGTGAAAAATCAAAGAGAGCAAGATTTTCTGCAAGACGTTTTGGCTGCGATGTCTTTGGGACAACTGCTGTACCACGTTGGACTCCCCACCGAAGTAAGACTTGTGCCGGCGTTCTTCCTACTGCATCAGCTATTTCAATAATACTTTCGTGCATGAACAAACTATCACCTTCTTTCGCCATACCGAGCGACACGTATGAAGGTGCACCCAAGGGTGAAAATGCTGTGACGGCGATACCTTCTTGATCACAAAATCGAAGAAGTTTTTCTTGGGTCAGCCTCGGGTGCATCTCCACTTGCAAACTAGACGGTTGAATTCGGGCGACAGCCTGCAAGTCACGTAACAGCGAGATGCCGAAGTTACACACACCAATAGTTCGTACGAGGCCCGCATCAACCAGTTCTTCCATAGCGCCCCATGTCTCGGCTACTGGTACTTTGATCGAATGCATAGAGGGGCTTTGTGCACCCGGGTCAAAAAACCAGCCTGGTGGATAGCGTATCTCAGGTGCTACATACGCTAAGGCAATTGGAAAATGAATCAGATAACTGTCGAGATATTCCAGCCGAAGGTCTCGCAAGGTTCTTTCAATTGCTGATCGTACATGTTTTGGTTCATGGAAGGTATTCCAAAGTTTCGAAGTCACCCACAAATCTTCACGATTACACAAGTTTGATATGAGGACACGCTCGATACCTTTTCCAACCTCTGCTTCATTTCCATAATCAGATGCGCTGTCAAGGTGTCGATAGCCAACACTGATCGCCTCATGAATTAGCTCACCAACGCTTGCAGGGTCTACCTTCCATAAGCCGAGCCCAACAGAAGGCATCTGTAGAGCAGAAGCATTGTGTTCACCAGCTACTCGAATTACCGTATTTTCCATATTAATTTCTTTCAGAATCACATCCCGCTTTACATGGCATCCATGAGAACGCTTGGTGCTCCTAAGCTGATAACGTCATAACTCAGTCTTTCTTATCAAACAAAACATCACACGACGGACTATTTTGTTAGAAAACTGAAGGTCGTGTTGTAGCGACAGGTGCAGCGTAACAGCTTACATCTCCCGGAGGAGATTGTTGATGATTATTGTTTTGATGGGTGTTTCCGGATGCGGTAAGACAACAGTAGGTACAGACCTTGCTGCCCACCTTGGCTGGGAGTATCAGGAAGGGGATGCCCTCCATCCGCAAGAAAATATTCTCAAAATGTCAGATGGCATTCCACTAAATGACGATGACCGAAAACCATGGATCGCCGGAGTTTCGGATTGGATTGATTCTCACTGCCTGGCTAACAGAGATGGTGTTATTAGTTGCTCTGCACTAAAAAAATCGTACCGTCAAGTGATCACCGGAAACCATAATGATGTACATCTTGTTTACTTACGTGGCACCAGAGAATTACTCTCACGCCGTCTGGTGGAACGAAGAGATCATTTTATGCCACCAGATCTTCTCGAAAGTCAGCTTGAACTTTTAGAAGAACCGAGTGCTGATGAGCATGCCATCGTGGTAGCGATTGATCACACCCCGAATGATCTTGTCAGGGCCATCTGTCATGGCCTCGGCCTATCATGAAAGTCCCTTCGACTGATGGTCTGCACTAACTATGCATACGCGGCCGCTTGTCACCTTCGGAAATAATCTCTGCCTCTCGTGAAGCTAACCAGTGCAGTCTGTCATGGACCGTTGATTCTGGTGCTATATCACATGCAAGCCGAACATACGTTGCATGATGACGTGCCTCTGATTCAAAAAGCCCACTGTAAAAACTTTGAAGTTCTTCATCGTGCACATGATCTTTCAATAATGAAAAACGCTCGCAACTACGAGCTTCGATCAGACCAGCCACAAGCAAGCGATCGACTGCTCTCTCTGGCTCATTCTTACGAATCAATTCATGAAGCTTTGAGCCGTAATTACTCGGAGATAACTTTCGAAATTGAACACCTCGACGCTCCAACAAATCAAGTACCATTTGAAAATGTTCTAACTCTTCATTTACTATCTCAGTCATAGCTCGAGAAATTTTTGAGTTATCGACATAGGCAAAGAGAAGATTCATTGCCACACCTGCTGCCTTCTTTTCACAATGCGCATGGTCAATCAATATCTCATCAAGATTTTCATCTACCTGCAAAAACCAGCGGTCAGGAGTATCAATTTGTAAGCTGAGCATAACCATATTGCTTGTAGATTTAGGGCGGAGTGGGGAGAATTATTTATACTGAAATCATGGATTGGTTACTGAATTGTATTCAGAACAATTGTCTTCCATGCCCTCTCATGATTGAAGCAGATATAAATGATTAGTTTTGACAGCTCGTATGACTCATCTAACTCAGAACGCAACCGGAACCTTCTTGGCAAACCACTGATTCCGTGCTCCACGGAACCGCTCACCGGTTTTTTTCGAGATGGCCTCTGCCGCACATGTTCTGATGATACTGGCTCCCATACCGTTTGTGCTGTCATGACAAAGGAATTCCTTCGATTTACCGTCGAAGCAGGAAACGATCTCGTCACACCACGACCCGAATTCAATTTTCCTGGCCTTATACCAGGTGATCGATGGTGCCTTTGTGCGGCTCGATGGCTCGAAGCCATGAGAGCGGGCTGTGCTCCGGGAGTTGTTCTCGAGGCAACGAGCGAGAAGGCACTCGATGTCATTCCATTCGAACTACTCCAGCAACACACTGTTTGATACTTTTATTTATTCGGTATTACGGCTCGTCAACAAAAAGAGTTTGTTTGCCGCAGTCCGCTCAGAGCGACTACCGACAAATGAAACTTCATCACCAATTTGTAATTGGAGATCCGGACCAGGATTTCGTATCTGCTGATTTCTGCGCTGGATTGCAATAATTGTTACTCCTGTCTTCGCTCGGACATCCAGTTCACCAATTGTCTGCCCTACAACAACGCTCCGTTGTGATATTCGACAACGTCCTAATTGGTCATGAATATCAGGACCGTCTATCGACTGAATTGTCTGTCTTCTCACGCCACTTCGTAGAAACCCATAGTTTTCTAAACGAAGTTGATCAACAAGATCATCAATTTTTTCTTCTGGAACGTCGTAGATACCAAGCACTCGCTCGAAAAGTGACAGTGCAGTTTCAAACTCTGCAGGTACGACAACATCAGCTCCCAAAAGTCGTAATTCATCAACTTCTGAGAGATATTCTGTCCGAACAAATATCTCGATTTCTGGTACAAGATCGCGTGCTACCCGTACGCTACGACGGGCACTTGCTGGATCAGAGATTGCTACCACAAAGGCCCTTGCACGAAAAATTCCGGCATGTTCTAGAATCGCTTGACGAGTACAGTCACCGTAGCGGATATCTATACCCAATGATCCCTCACTGCGAACCGTTTCTGGATTTAACTCCAAAATAACATGTGGAACGCCAAACTCAGCCAAAGCGGTTGCTAGGCTACGGCCATTAATACCGAACCCGGCAATGATGACATGGTCTGATAAATCAATATCATCTTCCGGTGGAGAATCATGAAACATTCGACCAAACCATGGGCTCTGACCAAGCAAGTCGCAGAGGTTCGGCATCAAGTTTGTGAGAAGTGGCGTAGCAGCCATCGTTATGACGGCAGCTGCAAGAAATGTCTGATAGTCCTCCCCTGTTAACAAACCGACATCAGCTCCTCGTGACCCAAGCACAAAGGAAAATTCGCCTACTTGCGCTATAACACTTCCCGCAATGAGGCTCGTTCTTACAGGAAATCCGGAAATTATTGATGGTATCGCAGTGGCAAAAATTTTGAGGACTACAATCACAAGTACGACAAGACATACAAGTCCAAGGTGAGAAAACACGAACGATACGTCCAGCAACATTCCCACAGAAACAAAAAATAGACTGGCAAGAGTATCACGAAAGGGCAGTACTTCCGCAAAGGCTTGATGGCCATACTCACTCTCGGAAAGTGCCAATCCTGCGATAAAAGCACCGATGGCAAGTGATAGGCCAGCCGCTGCAGTAATCGCCGCTGTACCTAAACAAATCAGTACAAGGGTTATGAGAAATAGCTCTCGGTTCCGTAGCCGCACGACTTCGTGTAAGACTTTTGGAATGATCTTTCGACCAGCAAGTAGCACGCCAGCAACAATTGAAAATCCAGCAAGAACTGCTACGAATGGATTCTCAAAAAGTACTGGAGGGCTTGAGTGTGAGGAAATCTGACTATTTACTTCTGCACTGACATCAGCTGAAGCAGCCAACAAAGGCACTGCCAGCATTGCAACGATTACAAATAAATCCTGAAATAAAAGTACTGATATCGAGATACGTCCTGCCTGAGTACCAGATTGGCTTCGATCCGCTAAAAGTTTGAGGACTATTGCGGTACTTGACATGGCAATCAGAAGTCCTGCAAAAATGGCTTGTGGTAGAGTCCCCACATACCAGCGACAGGCTGCGGCAATTAAGAGCGTCGTCCCTACAATCTGTGGAAGGCCAATACGCACCATGAGTGGCAGCATTGCAAGAAGTCGTGAAATAGATATTTCAAGTCCAACAGTAAACAGAAGTACAACAACACCGATTTCTGCAAGAAGTTCAACACTCTCCAAATCATCAACGAGAGACAGTCCGTATGGACCGACTACCAGTCCTGAAACAAGAAGACCAATGACACTCGGTATTTGGGCTCTCCCGAATAGAAAAACCACGACTGCTGTTACAGCGAAAACCACAAGAAGATCAGAGAGAAACATTATGCAACTAGGAGAGGAGGGTAGCGGAGGTAATTTTAGTCTTACCAGAAATTACTGAAAAATAACCCGAATCCTTGTACTGCTATGAAAAGAAATCTCACTAGGGCAAGCACGTAATCTTTTGGTAGAGTCTGAAAGGTACCGAAAATTTGATATTTTACACCGAAAGCATGGTACATGTGACTATCACTCAATATCATTGGTCGCGGCCTCTCCTCCAAACATTTTGTCTTCTCTGTGCAGTCCTGTTTTCCTTTGGACAAGCAGTTTGTGCCAG
The DNA here is from genome assembly GCA_018694455.1 of Planctomycetaceae bacterium. Taxonomy (GTDB): domain Bacteria; phylum Planctomycetota; class Planctomycetia; order Pirellulales; family UBA1268; genus UBA1268. Next base: position 8,164 of record JABHNP010000410.1, read on the forward strand.
TGCAAAAGATATTGATACTCTGAGAGTTGAAACTGAAGTCTTTGCAGATCGTAAAGACGTACCGATCGCTCGAAGCCTGACACTCTTTTCGTCCAAAGTCGCTTGGGATTTCCTTGACGCGGCAACTTTGGATAAGAAGAGTCCGGATTCCAAATCAGCTAATTCAGAGTCCTTTGACGGTGAAATCATCCTTCACGACCCAACTCGTGAAAGAGTATTGCTGATTGATCCACTTCGGAAAGTAAAGACCTCCGTAGATACAATTCAAATCGAACGACTACGTATTTCACTTTCCAAATGGGCTCGCACATCAGACGATAAATTAATTTGCTGGGCTGGTGGCCCACATTTTGACAATAGTGTTCATGAATCTGTAAATATAATCGAACTCGTGGGACCAAGAGCGCAGTACCGTATTGAAGTCACAGATGCCCCTACACAAGAGATCGCTGATCAATATCATCAATTCGCAGACACAGCGATTCTTCTTCGTGCGCTTCTCCATCCCGGTGGCATCCCACCTTTTCCGAGGCTGGAACTCAACAAGCGGATTGCATCCAAAGTAAAACTTCCAACATCCGTAACTCTTCAGATTGACCCTCGAGGAAGTCTTATTGCGTCTGGGTTCTCCTCAGTAATGCAACGTCATTTACATTCGACTCATCGAATTCATCCTGGCCTTCGGGCTGATGATCTCCAACGTATTGCTGCTGCTGAAGCCTGCATGGCAATCGCTGAAGAAGTGAGTCTCGCAGCATATACGGAAACTGAAACGAAATAGTTTTCGTCTTATTGAAAAGGCGAACAACTCAAAAACATTTTTTAAAAAGATTTTGTACTTTTGTTGTTCTCTCGGTGCAGCCGGAATGATCCGTATGACTGCATGATAAATCGTTACGGCCAAGAAATCTTAAGTATCCGGACGATATTCCCTTTGGCTCCTATCTTTCCCAGATCTTTGAATGATGCAAGTCGTGGTGCCGTTCACCCGCTCACATCATAAAAATCTGCATAGTCGCCAGCTCTATTCATTTCACAAATTTATCTCACAAAAATGGAGGCTTTTATGCTGGTATTATCCCGGAAGCAAAATGAGCGCATTCGAGTTGGAGAATCAGTTGTTGTAACAGTAGTACGAGTAAATGGTGGTAAAGTCCGGATCGGTATCGAAGCTCCCTCAGAAATGCGTGTTCTACGGGATGAACTTGAAATTGATGCACTTGGGGAAGTCGTTCTTGAAGATGATGGTGTTTTACCAATCTCAAGATTATGCAAACTTGCTGGGTAAGCCGCTGGGGTAGCAGTTTTGAAAGATACTGTAACGAGAATTTCTTCGCGACCACCAGAAGACAAAGAGACAAATACGTCTTCTCACGTCGTCATAAAATGCTCACGGATCTCTCGACTTCTGCTGTTTATAAGCGTGTTTGGTGGCATCGTATTTTTTTCTATTATAAGTCTGGCCTTTGTGCCACCTCATTTTTATCAGTCGGTTGTAGATATTGGATCGGACGACAAATCAGTCGCCGGACGGTTTGTAACACAGGTAGCTGCTGTTACAAATCAGTTGAAGCATGAAAAGAAATGGGGTGTCAGCGTGCGGGAAGAGGAAATGAATGCATGGTTGGGGCATGATCTGCCTCGCAATCACCCTGACCTCCTAAAAACCACTCTGTGGGGCCGACTATCCCGCCCACGTATTAAACTTGAGCCCCAATTGGCTCGTATTGGAATAGAAGTTTCTACATGGGGGGTGACCGCCGTAGCATGGGTGGATGTTGAAATAAAGCTGAAATCATCTAATCAGTTTGCTCTAACCGTTCGCCGGGCTGGCCTAGGCCAACTTCCACTTCCTCGGAATGCCATTCTCGAAGAGTGCAACAAAACTTTAAAGGCGGTAGGGATGCATACAAAAATGCAAAGATTTCGTGATCGTACAATGCTTTTAGTAACGGTTCCTGAGAAGCTTAATTCTTTAGATTCACTGAACCCAAAGAATCCAGACTCTCGTCATTGGCAAGTAGATTCTCTAAGAATTGATCATGGATCGGTCACAGTTGCCGGAAGAAGTCACGCAACTAAAAATTCTTATGAATTTTTAGACGTGCCTCCCTAAACACATACTTAGTATCTTTATAAAAAAATAATACTGTTCAGTATCGTCAACATCTCTCTAGAGCTAGAATTGTGTGTTGTCTTTATTAAAGACTAAAACATTCAATACTTCCGTAGTCATCCCAAGCATTCATAGTTTCATTTAAGATTCTTCAGTTTCATCGCACTCCATTCGCACCAGAAAAAATATGAGTAAAAAAAAGAAAGAAACTGTTCGAGATACACCTAATGAGAATACTCCTTGGAGTGAGACTCACGGAAACATGTGTGACAACCTTCCGAACACGATACTGGGAGATGA
>JABHNP010000241.1 GCA_018694455.1 Planctomycetaceae bacterium
CTAACACGTTTTAATGTTTTTGTTGTCGTCTTAACCCTCGGAATATGGCCACCGATCCTCACTTTCACCAACGTGGTTGTGGTTATTGTTCTTGGAGCCATTGTGTCTTTGCCAGCACGTCAAAGCAAACGTCAGCAGGCAGCCAATACTTTACTGCGTTCGTTTTGGTTGTTTATCGCAGACTCTCGAAGAAGCATTCATGAGAACGTGGTGACTCTACTGCGACCAAATCACACCCATCCAAAACCAATCCGTTGGACACAACGCCGTGTTCTCCTCTGGCAGAAGGTGTTTTTGCAGAAAAACTCTGACAATGCACAACAGGTAATGCCGCTTCAAAAAGTATCGAATGACCAAATCATTCATCCGTCTAACACAAGAAATCATTCTGACAATGAAGCTGTCAACGAAGAAGTATTGTTACATTGGCAAGAGCGTTACGAGTTACCAGACGGCACAGAACATCTTCGTGGTCAGCTTATTGTGAATCTCCCTACAGGAACCCGCTTAGCAACGGGTCACGTTGGATTCTGTCCTTCTTTCCAGTCCATACCCACAGTTGAAGTGACCACTGAATACGATGCCCTGGAAGTGTCAGTCACGGCGGCAGAGATACTACCTTGGGGCGTCCGCATCGAATGCCGTGTCGAGGAACCCATTGACGAACAAACATCGGTTCCGGTTTCTATCATCGTGAACAAGCCTTCAGAGTCACCTGTCCCACAGTCACATTACAATCAAGGTATCAATTAAGCATGGCGAGATGGCCTGAGCATATTTGGACTACACTTTTCACGTATGGTCTTATATTTATTTTCTTTCCTCTGCTCTGCTTCCTCCTGTTCAAGTGGGTCCGTGGGTTTTAACGTCACACTCTCTTTGTCTGCATGACTTCAAAATTATGTCACCAGCACCTGCGATTCTTGATCTCTTAAAAAAGCATGGGGAAGAGCATCTGCTTGCCCATTGGGAAAAACTTTCTGAAAAAGAACGTTTTTCCTTGGAATCTCAATTGATGACAATCGATTGGCATGTCGTTACTGCCTGTAAGAATCTTGTTGAAAACCAAGACAACAACAAGCACATCATGAAAACACGACATTTTAATAGTGCATCTACACCCACTTGTCACAAACTTGGGAGAGTGGACTCTGCATCAACAGAGGCTTTGCATAGGGGCCAAGAAGCTCTGGCCGCTGGACAGGTGGGCGCGATCTTAGTGGCTGGAGGGCAAGGCACTCGCTTAGGATTCAATGGGCCAAAAGGTACGTTCCCAATCACAACAGTTTCCAAGGCAAGTCTTTTTGATGTACTCCTTGGACGCCTACATGCTGTCAAAAAACGATTCGGTCGTGATGTTCCACTCGCCATCATGACAAGCAGTGCAACAGATAATCTCACCCGTGATTTTCTCACAGCAGCCAACTTCTGTGGCCTTAATTCTGATCAGGTATTTTTTTCTGCCAAGGTAATCTTCCAGCACTTGATGCCACAACGCGCAAACTTTTCCTTGATAGTTGCAATCGTGTTGCAGTTGCACCGGATGGTCACGGAGGAATGTTACAGGCACTCGCAGAAAGCGGTGGCCTTGAATGGTTTCAGCGGCAGGGTTGCGGTACACTCGTGAGTTTTCAGGTAGACAATCCTCTAGCGAAACCACTCGATCCAGAATTTATCGGGAAACACATACTTTCTGACTCGTCGCTATCAACACAAGTTGTACCTAAAATTGATCCTGAAGAACGCGTTGGTGTTGTTGCTGAATTCAATGGTGTGACCCAAATAATTGAATACAGCGACCTTCCTGAGAACATTGCGACTGAACGCCTTCCCAATGGGAGACTGAGGTTCTTCGCCGGAAGTATTGCAATTCACGCATACAATAGCCAATTTCTCCAAGACGTTGCTTCTTCAAGCAACGCCCTTCCACTTCATCTTGCCCACAAGAAAGTTCCATTCTGCGATGAAACTGGTCAATTGATTCAACCAATGAAACCAAATGCTTTTAAATTCGAGCGTTTCATATTTGACCTTATGCCTTTGGCCGACAAGGTAACAGTTATTGAGATTGACTCGAAAGAAGGCTTTGCGCCTCTCAAAAACCCATCCGGGGCTCCCAAAGACTCACCGGAAACCGTACATGAATCACTCAACGCGTATGCAATCCGACATTTGAAACGTGTTGGTATTGATGTCGCATTAGGAATTAATGTGGAACTCGATGCCGCATCAGTTTTTGATGACGAAGATCTCCGGATAATTGCGCAGTCTGGTGTTTTCCCAAACAATCATATTGACGGACCGGTTGTCGTTCGGTCAATCTGAAGGTTCTTAAAAACTCACCTCCTCTAAAAACTCACCTCTTCTGGAGAACATCTCGTTTATGCTTTACGCAATTGTTATGGCAGGAGGATCAGGAACCCGTTTCTGGCCGTCGAGCCGTGCAAAACTTCCAAAACAACTGCTGCCACTCGCAGGCGCAGGGACGCTTATACAAGACACCTTAGAGAGGCTTGTGGGACTTATTCCTCCTGAGCGTACCCTCGTTGTAACAAACACAAGGCTCACAGAGGCTGTTCGGAAACAGCTACCTAAACTTCCGGAAACCGCAATTGTTGGTGAACCCTGCAAGCGAGATACGGCACCATGTATCGGACTTGCAGCTCTGCTTGTTTTGCAACAAGATCCTGACGCCACAATGGTAGTTATGCCAAGTGATCATGTTATTGACCCAAATGCATCTTTTCAGAGTGCGGTACAACAGGCAAATAACCTTGTAAACCAGTCCCCTGATCGACTGGTAACATTTGGGATCCGTCCATCAAGTCCGTCGTCTAGCTACGGATATATTCAACAAGGAGAGGCCCTGCCACAAACAAACAATGACGCACCGGTGCATCGTGTTGCTCAATTCCGAGAAAAACCTCCGGCCGATGTTGCAAAGGAATATTTAGCTGCAGGCAACTTTCTTTGGAATGCTGGTATCTTCGTTTGGCGGGCAAAGACAATCATTGAAGCCCTCGCTGAGCATCAACCTGACTGCCTAAAACACCTGCAACGCATTGCAGACAACTGGAACACCCCTGACAGAGATGCGATTTTCTCTGAAGAATTCGCTGCAATTAAAGGTGTTTCAATCGACTACGCAGTACTTGAACACGCCTCAGAAGTCGCTGTCATAGAGGCACCATTCACGTGGGATGATCTAGGCAGCTGGTCAGCTGTTGCCCGACAGCGAGGGCAGGACGAGCATGGAAATACCGTAGTCGGTCGTCACCTCGGTATCGATTCAAAAGACTTGCTTCTCCACACATGCGACAACCATCTTATTGTCACTCTGGGTTTGA
>JABHNP010000390.1 GCA_018694455.1 Planctomycetaceae bacterium
AACAAACGTTTATAAAATACCATCACAGCCGCCTTACGTTTTGAGAGTGATTCCCCGAAGTAAGGCTACCTTGTAAAACCTTGGCTTGCCAGAAACTATCCTTAAAAAGAGTGTTTCTTTCTCTCTAGGTACTTAATTGAAACAAAGTCCGCATCACCAGTCATCGAAAGGCCTAAGTTGTCTTCTTGCCTATTACGAAAATCAGAACCATCTGCATCTAACGTTGTCACATTCTCTTCACTATTTTTTCTTTGATAGTTGATGAAAAGTACCGCAACTAGAAAGGCTAAACCTTAGGCGTTTGCTGTGGAAGAGTGGAGACTGTTCGTCTGAAAAAGAAGTACCCCCGGCAGGAGTCTCACCTCTCAAAACACGGAGAAAAGTTTTTTGGGCAGCAGAAGGCCAAACGCTGCGGCTCAAACATACGCAAAGAAAACATCACTTGGCTTGCACCATATTTGAAATCAGCAAGTCCAGATCATCCCGAAATCACCATATGTGTCCAGCGGGTCATGGAGCCAGGCATCCTCAATCTGACTACACCATAATGTGATTTGTCTTTTCGATTAGACATCCCACATCGCCTACGAAATACTTACAGTGAAACCCATTGGTACGCATTGTTAGCATTGTCAGGGAAGAGCCAAATCGGAAAGCCAATGAGACAATCGTCTCTGCTCATTGCGTCTCGACGATATAACGGCGATAGTAGATCCTAGACCTTTCAACAACTAGATCTGACAGCCTCGACAGATCCCATACAACCTGTTTAGGAAATACTCACCCCGATGATTGACAGCACAGAACTCCTGCACCGTCTTGATGGAGATATTGACTTTCTTCAGGACATGACGGATTGCCTTCGGGACGAGGTCGCACGGTTTATAACCCAGTTGAAGCAAGCCCTTGATGGGAATGACACTAAACTTCTGCTCACAACCGCTCACACAATCAAGAGCATGGTCGGAAATTTCTGTGCACATGACATTTATGAGGTAGCACAAAACCTTGAGACTTCCGCACAAGAACAAGACACCCAAAAACTTCACCTTCTAACCAATCGCCTCATTTCGTTACTCCCACAACTGTGCGATGAAGTCGATTCACTTCTACGCACCCACGACAAACCGCCCTCATGAAGATTCTTATTGCCGAAGATGACCGTATTACTCGACTTCTCTTGCAGAAGTTTCTTACCGCCTGGGGCCATGAAATTCTTATGGCAGAAGACGGAGTCGAAGCGTGGGAAATGTTCCAAGAACACGATCCGCCACTTGTCATCACAGACTGGAACATGCCCAGGAGGAACGGCCTCGAACTCATCCAGATGATACGTCTCGCCCCTGACTGCACCTGTTACGTGCTGATGCTCACTTCTCATTCGGACACCAAACACCTTATTCAAGGGATTGAAGCTGGTGCTGATGACTTTGTAGCAAAACCATTCCACCAAGGTGAACTCCGTGTGCGGGTACGTGCTGGGGAACGAATCGTGCAACTCGAGCAACGACTTTTAAATCAGAACAGGCAGTTGAAGATTTCAAATAATCGCATGGTGACTAACCTTCAATCTGCTGCTCGTGTCCAGCATTCACTTCTACCTTCCTTGACACGCAATACGAGCACGACTTCCTTCGCATGGGACTATCAGCCATCAGATGAATTAGGCGGTGACATGCTCAATTACTTTCAACTCGATGACCAGCATGTCGGAATGTATATCGCCGACGTAAGTGGCCATGGTGTCGCGGCCTCACTTCTCTCGGTACAGATTCATCAGGCTATGACTCCGGCCAATAAAGAATCATCTTTTCTCTTTACTCGAATAGACACGCCTGATCGAGCAACCTACACCGTTTCAGATCCTTGTACTGTAGCGGCGGCACTTGAACAACGTTTCCCTATGTCGACCTCCGACCTGTACTTCACACTGGTCTACTGCATTCTCAATACTGAGACCGGGCTCATGCGGTACATCAATGCCGGCCACCCCCCGATACTGTTCCTCAGCCACACCGGCGACACTGACTATCTACGGTGTAATAACCCTGCCGTAGGATGGGGGCTTGAGCTTACTTATGAACAACAGACAATCGAAATCGAACCGGGCGACCGAGTCTGCCTCTATTCCGATGGGATTACCGAGGCAAGCAACGTCAACGGAGAACAATATGGTGAGGATCAACTCGCAGCACTCGTCTCTACAGGTGCCCACACATCAGTTGGTGATACAGCTAAGGCAGTCATTCCCGACGTACAGAATTGGTGCCAACCGGACAAACCTGTTGATGACTGTAGTGTATTGGTGATAGAGCGTACTGGAAAAGCTGTTGAATAATGCCGTTTCCTTTGCACATCTCAAAGTTCGAGCTTATTCATTTTTTGCTTGCATCACTCGCAAAAGCTCAGCCTGCAACTCATGTGGTCGCATCGGCTTACTGATATACCCATCTAAACCATTTTCAAAGCATTTCTCGCGATCTCCCTTCATCGTATGTGCTGTCATAGCAATGATTGGGGTTGTTTTTCCGTTCGGCAGACCACGGATAATTTGTGTTGCTGCAAATCCATCGAGAACTGGCATCTGCAAGTCCATTAAGACAACGTCAAACCTTGAATTTTCGAAAGCATTAACGGCTTCTTGACCATTGGCAACAACTGTTACCCGATGCCCCCTTTTTGACAGAAAGCGTTCTGCGAATTTCTGATTAATTTCATGATCTTCGACCAGAAGAATTTCATAATGATCAGAAGGAATCCTCTTCATCTGGTCATTCACACTTTCGGTACCACCCGCAATGTCGTTCCTACCAAGAAGTTCTGACAATGCTTTTCTGAGTACTGAATCCTTCACCGGTTTTAGAAGAGGACGGGCAATACCGATTGCGCGGCAGTGCTCATAATCACCCGGCCTTATCGCAGACGCAATTGGCAGCACGGGAATATTAGGAAGAAAATCACGAATCTCTGACGCCAGGCTAAACCCGTCCATATCAGGCATATGAACATCGGTCAGAACGATAGAAATATCGGCACACTCGCCACCTTGCAACAATTGCAGTGCCTCCTTCGAACTCTCCGCGACAACCTCCTCCACACCCCATGTCCCCAGGTTTCGTTTAAGCACCCTCCGGTTTGTTGCGTTATCATCTACTATAAGAGCCTTAACCCCCACAAAATTTTCGGTATGGTGCCCCGGCTCCACCAGGCACTCTGCCTGAGTAAAGGGGAGTTCGAATGAAAAAGTCGAACCAACACCAAATTTGCCCTCAACTGTGATGGTACCCCCCATCAACTCAATGAGTTGCTTTGAAATCGCCAAACCGAGACCAGTACCACCAAAACGACGCGTCATCGAGGAATCACCCTGTTCAAAAACTCGGAAAATAAGACCGATTTCTTCTTCTTTAATCCCTATACCAGTATCCGCTACATCAAACCTCAACCGAAGCGGTTGGTCAACGCCTGATTGCACCACAACGCGAACAACAATCTGCCCCTGCACAGAAAACTTGATCGCATTGCCAACGAGATTCACAAGTATCTGGCGAAGCCGAACAATATCACCATTGAGTGCATCAGGCACATCAGGAAATACATCGAAGATAAGATCTATGTCCTTGGCAGCACTCCGTACTGAAAATGCGTTTAACACATCACCGACTTCTTCTCGGAGACGGAACGGAACCGATTGTATCTCAAGTTTTCCTGCCTCCACCTTTGAAAAATCAAGAATATCATCGAGAATTATCAACAACGACTCGGCTGAGTCATATGCCGTTGCAAGAAATCCTTTTTGTTCTTCCGTAAGTTCTGTTTCAAGAGCAAGGCCGGTCATACCCATGATGCCGTTCATCGGCGTCCGTATTTCATGGCTCATATTCGCCAGAAAAGCGCTCTTTGCACGCGTTGCATTCTCAGCAGCATCCTGCCGTTCTGCAAATGCTCTCATTTCGGAGACACCTTGTCGACACGACTGTATAAGAAAAATGTCCTCAAAGACAACCCATCCCGTGTGCTCTAACCAGCGATATTGTCTAGCACTCATCACACCGAACACAGACTCCGGCCAGTACACACCTCGAAGACAATGGTCGAGTACAACAACGGTTGACGCGGTCACCAGCACCTTCCAATCCCGATAGAATGCGAGAAACGCTAGTGATCCAAATACATGGAAATGTGTCTCAATACGGCCACCGGTTAAATGGATGAGCAATGCGGACATACACGCCTGCGCAATGGCAATAATATGCCGCGTAAGTGTTTCACCCGGTTGGGTCAAAACAAGAACAACTGGCAAAAAAGCAATTAAAAAGCTCAGCGGCACAGCGATATACAGATGCACATGCAGGAGCCCAGTTGCAACAATCCATGTTCTAGGAGTGATGAAGATTCCCGCAAACAGGCAGCAAAAAGCTTCAAAGACAAGAAGGCCGGCAAACAGTCGATCAGTTCGCACCCACACTTCACGTTGATGTTCATGCAACAGGATTTCCGTCCGAGAACCTTTTCCGTCAGCAACTGGTGCATCACCCCTGGTTCCTAAAAAATCTGTTGTGAGCATTTGATGTCTACATCCCTATGTTCTTCGAGTTGCCTTCGCCGCACAGTGGCTCAGTCAATGCACAGCCAAAAACCCTCGCCCGGGCGGCCTCTTGGCTAGCGTTTACTTTTTGGTAAAAGGCTCGTACCACCAACTCAGCGCTTTCATTATCACCAGCATGACCACGCGTACCGGTGATTCCACCCACAAACAGAAGCCTGCCATTTGGCGAGTACAGCACCGTATGCCCTGAGGTCTGCGCACCAAAACGTTCAGCTTCAACACCGCCGTGGTCGAAGACAAGTTGAACTCCGGGCATATCCAAGGCTCGCGCGACGAGCAGGGTATCGGTAAACGCAGCGTCGGTTAATTCCGGCTTCAACACCACCACGTGAACCCGTACACCGTCACGTTGAATAGATCTGCCGTCTGCCCCGAGCCGCGGCAGAA
>JABHNP010000072.1 GCA_018694455.1 Planctomycetaceae bacterium
CATAAGGCACGGAGGCACAATACCCCTGAGCAACAATTGTAAGATCCGTAAGTGACAGGGTCGACATTGCAAACTGAGGAATCGTATCCTTTGAGAGATTCGATAGCTCTGTAAGTGCCAACGGTGATAAACAGCACCCGCAGACTTTCGGTCGAGGTAGGCCTGAACGATCTATAAAAAGAACCCGCAATTTGTTTGTTGCAGCTCGTGCCGCCACCGCGGTGCCGGCTGGACCTGCTCCGACAACAACAATATCCCAGGGTGTTGTAGCCGCAGTCTGTATGTCAATGGAAGGATCAAGTGTAGCTGTATCCTTTAAAACCATTAGCTGTGGCTCCAGGAAGCGAGGGCTCGTTCGGGCCAGACATGACGGATGTCTGGGCTCTCGAGGCAGGCTGACTGAAAGAGGTCGTGATACTCTTTGAGCGTCCGGGCAGCTTTTACCGAGAGCGGACCGTCAATACGTGCGACCGAAGAACTTGTCAGGACTGTTGTTCCCACATAGGCCAAGAACAGACCTAGTCGTGTACGGAGGAGATCGGAGAATACAAAGCCGATACTGGAGGCCGCCGCCATGGATTGTATTTGTGTAACGGCTTCTATTTCGTTGAGATGGTGCAGGAATAATGAATGAAAAGAAACAGTGCATGCAGGAAGTTTGTCCCGAAGCACATCACAGGGCTGAAAAGAAACTGGTGCGTGGCCTGTTGATGTGGCATGTCTTGAGCGTGCCCAGTCGATGGCTCGGTCACTAATATCAAGACCGATAAATTCGATTGGTTGTGACAAAGTCTTTCCAAGAATGTTTGCGACGGCGGCTGTTAAGTCACCACCCCCACAGGCTATGTCGATAACGCGGAGTGGTTCGGCATGTAATGGTGAGGAACTTCGTATAAGAGCGGATATCGAATGGGCAATCTGCGATGCGGTACGTGAAACAATGTGGATTCGTGCAAGCGCGTGTAACGCATGGTGATGTTGCTCCGGATCAAGGGCCGGATCGTCCATGATTTCTGGTGGGCGTATAACCAAAGGTGGCAACGCAGGCATAACGACATACTCTCCCAGGCAATTTTGTGCAGCTACCCCCGAAGGGTTCGGCTAGCTTTTCATTGTACGGGGAGGCACGGTTGGGTTTGAACGGCACCCTCGTAGATCACTGGTGTGACGGCGTTTGTCCCCATGCAAGGGTCACAGCTTTGGTTAAATGGGTTTGTTCCAGCGGTGGGAACAACAGCTTGTGGTGCCATTGTTGGTGAGACAACTGGAGCTGTTGGAACAATTGCACCGGGCGCAACAGGATTTTGAACCGGAGCTGTTGGATAATCAACGGGTTGCACCGGTACCGGTTGTTGTGGGAGGCCAGGCTGAGGGTAGACCGGAGGCGCATACGGTGGAGCGTACGCGTAAGCATTTTTCTGTCGCCAGGCACACCCTGTCGAGAGGCTCGAAACGCTAAGACAAACGACTACAACAATTACACGTGGTACAGGCACAATCATGACAGCATCCTCTGGTAGCCACCCTTGATAGCACGATAGAAACTGCCTGGTTCTGGAGCAAGGTCGATTTCACCTTGCTTTTGTGAGGTCTTATTCCGTGGCTTCAAAAATGGCAATGCTCGCAGTAAACCCATGGAGGCAATTTGTATTGCCAATGGGTCCGATCTCACCTTGCGCAAAAAAACCAGCCACAGGAAGTGGTCCGAGAAGTTGCTGAAGACATGAAGCGTCATGGCTCGGTGTCGAAAAAAGGCGACGACCGCGACCGTTGCAGGTGAAAATAAGTGCCCCGGCAGGCGGCTTTGTAGGTTGCCGTGTAAGAAGTGTTTGGAGATCTTCGTGTGCAGTATGAGCATCCCGGACATGAAACTGGACGGTTTGACCGGTTCGTATCAGGTCACCGACTGCGACAACTCCCGTCTCTGGGTCTGCGCCAACAACATTCCGAACAAGAAAATCTCCCGGTTGAAAATGGTCTTGATATTCGCTCGCAACGCGGCCAACGTGCAGCGAGTTTTTCACGAGTTGCTTATCATGATCATCGAGCGTCTCATAAACAGCTCGCAGTTGCACGAATGCAGGGCGGCCTCCTAGCTCAACAAGCATATTGTCTTCGGCCTTTGTGACGACCAGTGGTTTTCCTATAGGGCGGCAGCCCTGTGATACAACAGGCCTTACGCGAACCCCACCGCCGAGAATGATACCAACGGCACCACTATCATAGGTTTCGCCGTTGATAACAAGCGTGTTGGTACCAGGCTGTTCACCACCGCTTGCCATTCCGCCAAGTATTGGAAGGCCTGGACGATCTTCTTCCAACCGAGCAATGAGACCATCAACGGGAAACGAAAACGGATCTGCGAGGAGCAGCATGGTTGCATCGGTTGGCCAGACGAGATCTTCTGGCCAGCCGAGAAAGGTTCCCCCGTCAGCCGTCTGTGAATATTCGAGGGTCAGTGGTGTGATCTCTGCATTTGGTAGCTGTGCCATCCATATGGAGATTGCGGGCTCAGATTCGTATTCTTCGTTGTTTGCTAAAACTGCTTCTGCTGTCGTCCCAAGGAGATACCGAGCTGGCGCTATTTCATTGAGCGACTCCATAGCAGCACGAATTTCGTCACCGTAACTCGCAGAGACAAAGACCACAACCAAATCCGGTAATGATGCCCCAAGTTGTTCAAGTGCTTCTTGGTACGCCGTGGAGATTGCTTCATAAAGACTGGTTGCTGTAGAGGCAGCAGCGGAGCAGCGTATTGATGCATTCGTGTTTGTCGTATTGGCAGTTTGAATCGAAGTCATAATGGTAGTATAGGGTTCCTACAAGGTGACGTCAGAAAAAGTGTCTATTTGGTCATGGTCATAGAGACTTTCAAGTGGTTTATTTCCAGGTCGAATTGTTGCACCTGTTGCCATGCCTGCAGCCCTCGCTGCATCTAACTCAGCGCCAACATCGCTTAAAAAAAGAATGCCTTCTGGATTGATGCCAATATCGTGCGCAATTTTTTGATAACTTTCCTTTTCACGCTTGGGTCCCGTGGTTGTGTCGTAATGGCCGCGAAGATGTGATGTCAAATCACCAGCGGTCGTATGACTGAAAAAAAGCTTCTGAGCTTCAACAGACCCGGAAGAGTAAATCCGTATATCGATACCAGACGTGCTCCACCTTGCGAGTGATTGGGGAACATCATCGAAAACATGAGACACGAGTTGGCCTGATTGAAACCCAGATTTCCAGATCCTGCCTTGAAGTGATTTAAGAGGCGTCGACTTCACGTCTTTATTCATAAGGTCAATTGCCGCAAGCACTATACGGGTGCAGCCTTCACTGTCACAAATATCCGCAGTAATGCCTGCTTCCTGCCCAAGGGCCTGTGCAATGTCTGATACTGTTGGGTCACTTGCATGTGCTTGAAGGTAATCAGCAATATGTTTTTTCGCATAGGCAAAAAGGACATCATAAACAAAATCAATAGATGATGTCGTGCCTTCAACATCAAGAAGTATTGACTGCCCCGAAAAAATTATCACGAGGTTGCTCCGTGACTGCTCTTTAAGTAGTCCGGCCCAAGACACAGTGGCTCATAGGCATCATGGACAGCGTTACTAAGGTAATGCGGTGTCCAGCCCGTTTGGTCTTGAAAAAGACGAATTGCACGTATTCGTCGCTCAGTACATAAATCAAACCAGTGTCGCGTCCCCAGCGGAACACTAATCATGTCACCACTCCAGACTTCAATTCCAAAAACGGGACCGTCAACGGGATTGATGTGAAACACACCACTGCCCTGTAAAATAAACCGGACTTCGTCTTCTGTGTGAGTGTGCTCTTTGTTGAATTTATTAAGCATGTCATCAAGATTAGGGGTGTCTGGAAAGACGTCAATTACATCAGCAGTGACGAAACCACCTTTTTCTTTAAGGATATCAATTTCAGGCTTGTACGCCGTAAGGATGTCTTTGGCCAGTGCTAGTGGATTCACGCGATCTTCTAATGGCCAGATGTCATACTCAATGTTGTGTGTCCCTAGAAAATCTTTTATTTCGAGCACTTCTTTGATTTGACGTACTTCTGCTGGAATCGTGACAATGGCCATGCAATGCCTCCTTATACTCGCTTGATTTATGGTGAAACTAAGTTGGTTATGGACACAACGATAAAATCTTTTGCTGAGCTGTGACCTCAAAGAGGAATTCAAATATTTCGATGTGCCGACGCGCTTCTGCTAGCGTCTTGCCCCATGTGTATAGGCCATGACCAGCAAGTAGAAATCCATAGAGCGGTCGGCTCTCTGACTCACTGTCGGAGGAAGGTTGCAACACCTTACGTATGCGAACAGATAATTCAGTCATGTCTTGGCTGTTTTGAAACACGGGAACATCGATCGTAGTCTCATGTGTTCGAATGCCTTCGAGCCCCTTGAGCATCTCGTATCCCTCAATACGAAGTGTGCCCAGAGACTCGTTAGGCTGTAGTGCCCTTCGGGATAAGGTAGTGCCCCAGACAGAATGAGTATGAAGAATGGCCCCAGCGTCCAAGACGCATTCAGCAATTAAGCAATGTAAAAGTGTTTCGGCAGATGACTTGCTGCCATTTCCCAGGCTACTATCTGCCGAATTACGATCGAGTAGGTTTCCTGCCGCATCAACTGATACAAAATCGTGATCCGTGAGTGAAGATTTATCTTTTCCACTAGCCGTGATTAACAATTCAATCGGTTCTCGTCGCGTGATCACGGAGTAATTACTGCTCGTGCCAAGCGACCAACCCCGGGAATGAAATTCCTGACCGATACCACATAACGCGGCTTTCGTATCCCCGGCCACAATGTACTCGCCAATATTGTGAACTGAATTTAAATCGTTCATTCCAAAACCTTAGGTCATTCAAAGGTGAGATCGCAACCAGTGTGTCCGGGGGCCGAAAGAAACTGCCAACCACTCAGTCGGACACCTATTGAGCAGTCGCCCAAAGGCGATGAAAAATCAATACAAAGATGTCCGCTAGCACCGATTCCGATTTGGGTAACCCAAA
>JABHNP010000071.1 GCA_018694455.1 Planctomycetaceae bacterium
ATGTTGACTCTTCCGACATGGCATTTCAACTCTGCGCTCGTACTGGCTTTCGAGAAGCATTTCTGAAAACAAAGCCTGTCCTGTTGGAACCTATCATGAAACTTGAAGTCGAAGTTCCTGCTGACTTTCAAGGCGCTGTGACTGGTGAACTCAATAAACGGCGGGGTCTCATCGTTTCGACCGAAACGGTTGGTAATTCCTCTACTATTATTGCAGAGGTACCGCTTGCTCAAACATTTGGATATTCCACTGATCTCCGTAGCCTTACTCAGGGCCAAGGTGTATTTTCAATGGAATTTTTCAAGTATCGCCCCATGCCAGCGAACGTTCAAAAAGAAGTTGTAGAAGAGCGAAAACAAGCCGAATTGGCTGCTGCAAAATAGCTCCCCTTCATGTTGCAAGCCGACATGACGTTGTTACACAGCGGCAAGGCGTGCAGCCATTGCATCCCATAATGCTATTCTCGCTTCCAAGGCGTGACGGGCTGTTTCCGACGCCTCGGCCCATCGCACCGGGTCATTGCCACACATTGTTGCGACAATTCTGCGGCATACTGGGCCGTGACGATCGTCGTCGTGCTCGATGTGTCGCTCGAGATAAAAGCGGAACTGCCCCCATATTTCGGGGCTATATGTAGCAAGTTTTACGACAACCTGTCGGAACATATCTGGAATGATATCCTCTCGCCCATACGTAAAGGCGGCAACAATACGATGTGGAATACGAGAATGAATGATTGAAAATGAACGATTCACAAATTCTCTTGCTTCATCCGGAACAGTTGGTTCAAGGAGAATCTCGGAAACTGGATCGCCTGCTCTAATTCGATCGATCACGCGACTTATTGGATTCGTATCTGCTCCTGCTGATTCCATGCTCCGAAGATAAAGCTCAAAATGTGAGGCAAAGCTGCCATTCGGCAGTTCATCAGATTCTTCATCGAGCACTATTTCGTTAATCAATCGGCGGGCTTCGGCATCTGGAGATGGAATCCACGGAACAGTCACACAAGATAATTGTTGCTGGACTGATTTCAACAAACTTTGAAAATCCCATACGGCCCAGATATGAGTTTCCATAAAGAGTTTCATCCGCTCTGGCGTGTCAACAAGGCCGTAGATCGGATGACGAATGAGTCTTTCGCGGGAATCACCGAGTTCAATTCGATAATCTGTCATATCCTGTTGGAACGTTACCTTATCTGTAGGTTTACCAATTTTCTCTGAAACACTTGGTTTTGTAATAACCGGGTTCATAGTGCCCATCGAGCCAAACCACTTTCTAATCGCAGTATGTGGAGATTTCAGTATATTTTAGCCTAAGCCTGAAAATAGACGAGTCTGCTGGACTAACCTCTTCCGTAATACTTCAAAGTGGTAGGAATGTAGTTTTACACGCTGCTTCAAGGTTACCGTCAAGATTTTCACCACCGAGTGAAGCCGTGGCTTCACCACTTTCCCCTGCAGGCAGTCTGTAGACCAGTTCAAACGTAGATCGACCACCTGCAGCGAGACTAGCGACCCCATCGAATGTAATTTCGTGGCCGTCAATCCGCACTCGTGATGGCATAGGGTTCCCAACAAGACGAGCGTGTTCGGGTAATCGAATCACCAATTTCAAAGGGCCACTCGGCTTATCTCCGCGATTCAAAACAGTACAAATCAGTGTAGTTCCACCTCCGGCACGCACTGGATCATCGAGATCTGCCAAGTTCAAACAAATCCCTGCTTCCGCTGGCGACTGAACACGAGGAGCACCAGACTTCACGACAACGCATTTTTCATCAGCAACCATTGCGCCCCCTGGCAGATCACTTAAAACCGTTCGGACGCATGCGCGTGTACCAGAAGGAGAGACAACTTCGCCTACCTTAATCACACCACGAACATTAATTTGGCGTTGAATACTTTCATTAATTGCTACCGGGGGAATGGACCATGTCGCCTTGTTTTGATCTAGCGCATATCCGTCCGATGCTTCTAGCGGTGTCAGAAATGAATCCCACATTACTTCGAGAGCGATTTCTGCCGAGGGAGCAGTTCCTGTATTTTTGATTGTTACGATAAACTCCCCAACGCCTCCAGCGACTAACTCAGACGGCCCCGCGAGCGCGACCTCGAAGGCCGGACTCTCTTGTGGTGGAGTCGAAAGTGAAGTCACATCTGACCCAACCACGTTCGGCGGTAATGCGGTAACACGATCATCTAAAGGCGTGACAATTGGTACTGGCGTTGATTGAATCCGAGGCTGCCCCTCTTCGGTCTTAGATGGTACTTCAGGGCTAAGTGTCTTTTCGCTCTCAGCCTTTTGGTCATTCTGCTCAACAACGTCGCGAGGCTGAACAACATTATCAGGCTGTGTTGAAAGATTTGGTATCGGGCTTGGAGATGTTGGCAATTGGATTGTTGGCGACTGAGATGGCGGCGGCTGACGAAACCCAGGAGGCTGAGGAACTGCAGTCGGCGGACCAGGATTGGGTGGACTAGCAACTTGCGATTCTGGGAGTTTGGTCGGAGACGTTTGACTACGGGCTCCTCCTAGCTGGCTAGCTCCTCCTAGCTGGCTAGCTCCAACTGCTGCGGGAGAATTCGGTGGAACAGCTTCCACGCATGCTGTTCCCGAGCCTACCGCAGTATTGGTCTGATCAAGTATTTCAACTCTGTGACACTG
>JABHNP010000070.1 GCA_018694455.1 Planctomycetaceae bacterium
AACGTCGGGCATGAATATCGACTTTGACCACTTTGATTGTTGACCACACGATGCATGTTGGAGCGATACAGACCATTACTGAACACACGCATCATCTCACCCAGGTTGACGATAAAGGTTCCAGCTATTGGTGGCGCGGTGATCCAATTACCTTCAGAGTTCTGCACCTCCAGCCCACCGATCCCGTCCTGCAGGAGTATGGTCAACATCCCCCAGTCCGTGTGCGCGCCAGCCCCCAGTTGATTAGCGACAACCTTGTCTTGAGAGGGATAGTGCAGTAGACGACCAACCATTGACGGCTCAACCAGACCCTCGTCAAAATAGGACTCATCCAATCCCATTGACAGAGCAATCAACTGCGAAAGAGATATCCCCAGCTTAGTCATCAATTCAACATATTCATTGAATGATTCTTTGAACCCCGGAGGCTGCATCGGCCATTGATTAGCCCCTGTGTTGGGCACTCCCTGTTGCACGTAGGGGTGATTCTCATCCAGGTCATTGCCAATCAGAAAGCCTTCTTTCAGATCTGGCGGTGAGCCTTCGTCAAGCGTTTGAACCGCGATTGGTTCATAGCCGCGAGTGCAGCTAGAGTTCTCTATGTGGACCTTGTTCTTTTCTTTGGCTGACAAGTCAAAGAAGCGCTTCGCCAGGTCAAGATGTTGCTCCATGCGCTCAAGCGGAATGCCATGGTTTTCAATATAGAAAAACCCGGTTTCCCTGGCGGCCTTATGAACTTCCCATGCGACTTTTTTCCTCGCTTCGTCGTCATCGGAATACCACGGCGCCGTATCAATAATGGGAATACTGTCAGGAGCTTTTGCAGGTGTGTAAATGATCACGAGCTCTCACCGCTTTCGATCACGTCAGTTTGCAATGATTTTCTGAATGCTTCTTCACCAGAAACAGCAGCCTCCGACAGTTCTCTCAGCCATCTTCGATACTGATTAGAGATCTTGTCAGTTGGCAAAGATATCTCGCCGATGTACAAGGAGCCGGGCTGACTTTCAATAACGGGCTGATCCTCAGCCAGAACGATCTTTTGAAAACCGACAGGCTGATCGTCTGGAGCGTCAGTATCCGTATGCGCAATGACCATAAAATTGCGGCAGATATTTTCCGACACCGGGCTCGACGTTGTCCAAAGAAGAAATGGTTTGTCATTCTGGTACAAATGAATTTCAAGGTTGATCGTGTACGGCATGGCCGCCCGGTAAGAGAAGCTGCCGAGCGGCGAATCCGGCGGCAGGTTATCGATCATCTCTCGCCCCGGTTCAAGTTTGAAGCGCAATTCACCACCTTCTCGATCAATATCGACGATCTCTGGTTCTTTATACGCAGGGTCATAGAGAGTACCCGGATGAACAAACGCGAAGTGGGAAAAATCTGTGAAATTTTCCCAGCGTCGCTCGGCTGAGCTATCCCAGCTATAAGGATCCGGGACGATCACCCTCTTGTATTCAGGATTCTCCCAGGCACTACAATAGGGAATCTCTGTGCAGTCCCATGATCGATCGAGCCGGACCCAGACCAGATTGTATTTTACCGCACAGTCATATTTCTCAGTGACGGCTCGCGCTGGAATCTTTTCATCAGGGCAGGCAGGGATATGTACACAATTACCCTCAGCCTCGTATTGCCAGCCGTGGTACGGGCACTGTAGCTTGCCGCCAACAACCAGACCAACTGAAAGTTTTGCCAGTCTATGCGCACACTGGTCGCGCAGCGCAACAAGTTCATCGCCAAGTCTGGCGATAACGATGTCCTCATCAAGTAGCGTCGCTGCAAAAGGTCCATTGCCTTCCGGGCTGTTCTGTTCCAGTTGTTTGAGTGTGCAAACGGGGTGCCAAAAATGTTTGAGGTAGGTTCGATCCCTGATGAGAGGTTTGAGGTCCGCCACACTATTCTCCTTTCAAAATACGTCCAGGTCGTTGGCCAATATCGTTTGGCCCGAGTAAGCATGTTTCACCTCGGCGACGATTTCTTCTGCACTCGAGCCAAGAAAAACGACGTGATACAGCAATAATAGCTTCGGCTTGACACGCGCAGCCAAGGCGCCCAGTTCATGGGTCGACGTATGGTTGTCGCTCATGTATTTCTGCCAGGTCGGTGCACTCGATTGGGCACCCGCAACTGAGTAGGCCTCATGGATCAGAATGTCCACATCTTGGCTGTATTTTTCAAGATTAGCATCCAGTGCCGCGTCTCCGGACAGTACAATAACCCTGTCGGGCGTAGTAAACCGGTAGCCAAATGCATTCGGCCAGGTACCGTGTCGCACCTTGAATGCATCGACAGTAACATTCTCATCCTGGTAGATCGTACCTTCTTTGACCTCGTGAGCATTAACACGCCAGCCTTGATCGTTTGCCGATTCCCGACCGTAAACACGATAGCGGATATCTTCCTGATAGGCTTTCAGCAGGTGACTCGCCATGTCGATGATGCCTGGTGGGCCGTAGACCTCTAAAGGCTCGACCCTACCTTTAATCCAGGGTGTGAAAATCAGATCAGCAAAGCCAGTCGTGTGATCCGAATGCATGTGCGATAGAAAAGCTCGCTTAATGCGCTTTACGTTGAGACCTTCAATCGAACCGCCGTAGGCAGGTGACAGAGATGCGGCACGCCGCACAATGCCAGGACCAAAATCTACAACATAGGGTGTGTCGTTGACGACGATAGCAACGCCTGGACCCGAGCGTTCAGGATCAGGATTAGGCGTACCCGTACCAAGCATAACGACCTGGGTTATTGGCGACGGTTGGTATTCGGCAGAAGCAGAAGCAACAAACCCAAACAGAATTCCAGATAAAACGATTTTTAGCAGAATTCTTATGTCAGGCATCACGCCCCCCAAGATGATTATCAATCGGTGTTTATAGAACTATGTGCTGGCGCCAACCAGGTCTACCTTTAACTCAGCTACTTCATTCACAAATGGATTAGAACTAATGTCGAAATTGGTCACCTGTGCGTTCGGATAGTTGCTAATCAATTCCGCAAGGGCTTCCTGAATCTCTATCATTGCGACGTGCTTGCCAAGGCAGGTATAGACGCCGCCACCAAAATCCAGCAGGTTGTGTGCATCGGTTCGTGTGGGATCGTACTCGAGGGGTAAAGAGAAAACCCTCGGATCGCGATGGGCCGCCGGTATAAAGAAACTAATCCCGGTACCTTCTGGTATCTCCACGCCTCCATACTCGATGTCTTGTGATGCGTACCGAATGAGCGTGTTAATACGGCCGGACAGGCGCATGTTTTCATTGATAGCTGCTGGAATGAGTTCCGGTTGATCAATCAGCTGTTGCCAGCGTTGTCGGTTGCCGAGCAGCTCACCAATAGCGGTCGCAATACCATGGGCAGTGTTGTCGGTGCTGGCCTCATTGAACATTGCAACAATATGAAAGAGCTCTGTGTCCGTCAGATGACCCGCTTTGTTCTCGGCAATAAAGTGAGCCAGGAGATTATCTTTAGGCGATTCCAAGGCATCATCGATACGCTTCTGAACATAAGGAAACAGCTCGTCATAAGCAGAGATAATCCCTGGTGTGTACTGCCGATCAAAGCTGAAGATCTTAAGAATTCGATCTGACAGCCCAGCAATCCATGGAGCGTCTTCCAGCGGAGCCCCGAACCAAAGGCAGAACAGGCTGGACGGCACACCGAACGCAAATTTGTGAAGCAGATCTGACTCACTAGCCTGACTGAGGTCATTCAGGATATCTCCGACTAATGTTCTGATCATGGGGCGCTGTTTTTCTATCACCGAAGCACCAACTGCTCGAGTTAGTGCCTGGCGGATCTTCGTGCGGTACTCATCACGACCATGGCTTAACAGCATGGCTTTTTTGAATTCCATGGCTGGCCCTTCCGGAAAGCCCATGGCATTTACAAGACTCATGTGATCAGAGTGCAAACGCGGGTCTCGCATCAAGGCCATACATTCCTTGTACCCCAACACTTCAAACCCACGGGAGCTCTGGGCGAAAGGTCCGTTCTCATGCGCTGCCATGACAATGGCATTAAAGTCTGCCTCAGGAGCATAGGCTGCGTTTACATCGATGACTGGAAGTTCATCGATCGCAATTGAGTTACCACCCGTGCTTTCTACCATGATCTCTTACCCGGTTAGTCTTACATGTAAACCTGTTAACCGACGTGTCTCCACGCCGGAATCACAGTCTCTATTTACCTTAGTTCATTCGGTAGTTAACCGACAAACCGACAGTACGTGGTCGCAATGAGAAGAAGTAGCTGTGCGTTCCTCCCGCTGCCGCAGCAGTGTTACCAGCAGCAAGATTCTGCTCATTCGTTAAGTTTCTAACAAAGAGCGATGCAGACCAGTTTTCATTGGTTTCCAGAGAAATCGACGCATTCACCACAGTGTGCGAATCAATCTCGAAGAAGTCTCGGCCGAGGTTGACCTGATCGTTGAACGTTGACTGCGACTCACCCGTGTACTTCGCGTCCAGATGGTAACTCAGAGACCAGTTGTTACGCTCAAGCGATTGCAAATAATCAAGTGACAACGTCAGAGTATGATCTGAGACGTTAGGCAGCGGGTCGCCATCTGAAACAGTGATGAGTGGCAGCACTGTAAAGGGAGGTATGAAGAAGGAACCTGTTGTTCCCGCGATATAGTCCGATATGACGAAATCCTTTGTCACCTCGGCATCAACGTAGGCATAACCAATATTGTAGATCAGGTTTTCGCCAAGTATACCGTTGAATTCCAGCTCGACTCCTCGTGTTTGGGCTTCTTCGCCGTTCAAGACCGTTTTGAAACCAGCAATCACGAGCGATTCAAATTGGAACTCATCCCAATCAACAAGATAGGCAGCAATCGAGTAATTCATGTTGCCACCGACTGAGCCTTTCAGGCCGACTTCCCAGTTAGTCGTCGAATCTGGTTGAAACTCAAGCATCTCCGGCAATGAGGCCTGACGACCGGCTAGTGGCAAGGCGTTCGCGCCGCCGTGACGGAATCCTTCAGCCCAGGTGAAGTAAGCCATCGTATCGTCATCGATGTTATACGAAGCATTCAACTTGAAGATTTCGTCGTCAAAATCTCTCTCGGAATCTGTGACTGTAGTGCCGCCTTCAAAAAATCGAGGCTGTTCAGAACTCGAACAGAACAGTCCACAAAAAGGAATTAACGACTCAAAGTCATGCGAGAATTCCTGCTTAAAGGCTCGTACACCACCAGTAATCTGCAATTTTTCATTCACGTGCCAGGTCAGCTCACCAAAGAAGGCAAGATCTTCAAACTTGAATTGCCTGACTTCGGAAAACGTCACATCAGGATGGAGCGTATTGTTCTTACCGCGAGGGAACCCGAGGTTTGCCACGTTAACGGTTGTGTCAAATTCACTCAATCCAGGCTGTTTGGTCAGAGTAGCGCCATCTGAATCCCGGTCTTCGTAGTAAATGCCAACAACATAGTCGAACTTGTTAACACCATTGGAAGTAAGTCTCAGTTCTTGTGTAAATCGCTCAGTCTCATCAACCGACGATGTCACACCGACAGCCCTCGGATAGAACGAGTTGAAAGTCGCAACACTCGAACCACCCGGTGCCCTGGTCGGTAAATCAAAACCAGTGAAATCTGGTGTATTTTCAAAACTGACTTCTGAATGCGAGGTTGAAGATGTTAACGTCGCGAATCCGAGATCAACGCTTATGTGTGCACTGAATACGTCTGCAGTGCTTTCGCCTGCAGACTTGACGAACATCGTATGCTCGAAGTCACCAGCATCAGGAATCGTTACACCACCATTTGCATACAGCGTGTTACCATCTTGGCCGAGACAATTCTGGGTTGGAGTAAAGAAGTCTTTTGAAAACGCCAGGCCGCCATTGCACGCATTGGCGTTCGAGAAAAACGAACCTGGAAAAGTAGCCAGACTGGCGTCAACCAACCCGCCATTGAAGCCGGGGTTAACTCCGGCGAAATCGTCGACTTCTGTCTCCTGATTTGTGTAAGACAACTGAACATCTACAGTGTCACTAGGCGCCCAGTTTAGGGCGACGCGAATCATGCGTGACTCACCGGAGTTGGTATCTTCTTCCGGAGCCCGTACATACCCACTGGCGAGATCGCCAGGTACACTTTGAGTCGGCTGGCCATTGTTATCAAATTGTACAAGACCAATACCGTCGACGAAGCCACCGGATTCTTCGAAGCTGCCGACGAGCCTTAAGGCGAGAGTATTTTCTGCAATAGGCACGTTGACCATAAAGTCTGCACCATAGTTCAGGTCATCAGACTCAGACATTGTATCGACGTGGGTACTGGCTTCGAACTCGAACTCGCCAAGGTTCGCTTCCTTTGGAATAAATCGAATGGTCCCGCCAAGAGAACCAGAACCATATAAGGTTCCCTGAGGACCCCGAAGCACTTCGACACGTTCTAAGTCTTTCATCACCATTGGAAAGAACAACGGCGCATCATCAAAATACATTGAGACAGCACCTGAGCTGACGTCAGTACCAAAGATCAGCCGGCCATCGTTCGCGTTGATACCCCGTAGAATAAACGTATTCCGGCTGGATCTGGGAGAAGGTCCCTGATCCTTGAAATCGAGACCTGGCACAAGGCGCGAAATATCACCAATATCGAAAGCCCTGGCGGATTGAAGATCATCATCGCTATAAGCTGAAATGTTATAGGGAATGTCCTGGATGCTTTGCGCACGGCGCTGGGCCGTGACGACAATTTCTTCAACCTCTGCCGCCAGCACTGACGGTGAAACGACGCCTGTCGCTGCGCCAATCATAGCCACCACAGCAGCCAGAATTCTGGTTGATGCTTGTCGAGCAGCGGTTGTGTTTCTCTTACTCACTTTCTGTTCCTCTCTCATGGGCTCTCTCCATTGGGTCAAAAGATTTTTTACGGTGTCAATATTGCGATTCGGGTAGATGGACAATCAGGCCATCCAGCTCTTCAGTGACTTGAAGCTGACAACTCAGGCGACTGGTGTCCCGTGCGCCAACAGCAAATTCCATCATCTCGGTTTCAATGACGTCAGGCTTGCCAAGTTTGTAGAGCCAGGCTTCGTCGATATAACAGTGGCAGGTTGCACAACTGCAGGCCCCACCGCACTCAGCAACGATACCCTGGAGCATATTGTCGAGGGCTGCCTGCATGACGGAATAGCCAACTTCAACTTCAAGCATATGTTCAGTGCCGTCATGTTCGATGTACGTGATCTGGGCCAACGATGTTCTCCTTTTATATCTAAAGTTCGGGCCAGTAAGCGAATGGAAGGCCGGTATGCTGTTGCGCATAAGAAATCTGGGCCGTCTCATTGGTAACCAGGTATTCCATCTCACCCGCCTGCATACGACGATCAAAGGCGTTGCTGTCGGGAAAAATGTGATATTTGCTGGTGTTACTCCATGAAAAGCGTTGCGTTTGAATGTTGCGCTCCAAGGCTACTTCGCCGTAACGGCGCAAAATAGATTCGTCGTCTTTTGTGTAGTGCTGGATTAAACCGGAGGAGAGAACGCTGACATCGGCAAACGCAGAATTCAGCCCTTTCGCACCGGTCGGAGGAACGATATGCGCAGCGTCGCCACATAAGAACAATCGGCCATGAGTCATCGGATAGCAGAAAAAACTTCGCAGAGGTGTCACGTCTTTTTGGAAGATTTCGCCACGTTCAAGTTCCCAACCGGGTGTA
This sequence comes from Planctomycetaceae bacterium, assembly GCA_018694455.1. Taxonomy (GTDB): domain Bacteria; phylum Planctomycetota; class Planctomycetia; order Pirellulales; family UBA1268; genus UBA1268. The sequence goes on from JABHNP010000070.1 coordinate 7,683, forward strand.
CCAAGACGGGTATCTAGTTCATCCCAGATTCTCTCGTCTGGCCATTCATCGAGATCTTCATCCGGTTTGCACTGCAGATAAAGCCGAGACACTTTCGGTGAGCGCATGCTTAACAAAGCAAAGCCCCTATCATGATGAGCGAACAGTGCGACATCTTTAGATGGTGGCGCATTGACCATGACACCTAACCAGCCGAAGGGATAAACCTTTTCATGTGTTTTTAAAACACTGGCTGGCATCGCCTGGCGCGATGGGCCATGAAAGCCATCACAGCCAATCACAAAGTCGCAGGTCAACTCCTGGTCTGCGCCTTCATGTGTGTACTTGACCGTTGCACGATCGCCCTCAATATCTTCGATAGCCCTGACCGGGGCTTCATAAAGAACATTATGTCCTTCTGCCGCAAGGCCGCCTAACAGATCTTTGGTGACTTCAGACTGACCGTAGACCGTAACGCCGATACCGATCAGCTTGTCAAAATCTAAAAAGTGATGCTCATTGTATAAGCCAATAGCGACGCCACGGTGGTACATGCATTCTTTCTGCAGGCGCTCGCCAATTCCAGCTTTGATCATCAGGTCGACGGAATTCTGCTCCATGACTCCGGCGCGTATTCGACTCTCGACATATTCCCTGCTTTGTCTCTCAAGGACGATGCTCTCAATACCACGCTGACGCAGAATCCAAGCTAAGAGAGAACCTGATGGACCTGCACCTACGATTGCTACCGGCACATGCATGAGCTGACACCTCGCTGCTAATTTGTTGGGCGTTCTATCCCTTTATTGTCTCACAGAGCGATACGGAGTTGCTATATACGAAACAATATGTAAAATTAACCCGGCTGTCAAGACTGAGTGCCAGCCAATTTTTCAAACCTTGGGATATAACTTGGATCTATTCGCCGGGCCGCCAGCCCAGATTTCTCGACGCCTGTCTACCAGCGGCGATGACGCTGTCGATCATATCCAACGGCGGATTCGCAGGAATATTTTGCGCCGAGCCAACAATTGCGATGGCGCCGGCGTAACTGGAATCATGGTAAAAGATGGGCGCGGCGACCGCATTGACACCAACCACCGCTTCACCTGGAACAATTGTCCAACCTCTGGACCGTGCGCTGTTAACACGCGAGGCCAGTTTCGAGGGATCGGTAACAGTTTCCGGCGTCTCGGGTTCGAACTGCTCGACGTCAACATAATCCCAGTATTCCGAGGGACCGAAAGCAAGAGAAATATGCCCAAGAGAGGAAGAGTTAAGATTGAAGGTGGCACCTGGACGAAACGCATACTGCACGGTCGTCGTCCCGAGTGCGAAATCAATGATGGTTACCTTGCCATCGATCACACTAGCAAACACAGCAGTCTGACTGGTTTGGTCGCGCAAGGTTTCCATCGCTGGGCGTATTGCAGGCATCAACTCAACATTCTCGCCAACCAGTTTTGCCAGCAGGTGAAGACGAGGGCCGACGCGCTCTTTTTTGGAAACCTTGTTTTGGGATACATAACCCAGTTGCCGCAGGGTCTGAAGGTGGCGATAAACCCGCGTCTTGGTTGCCGACAGTTCACGAGCAATTTGAGTGACGCCCTTTTCTCCTTCACTCGAGGCCAGACATTCCAATATCTGCATCGTCAAACCGACCGACTGAATAATTGGTCCACCCCGTTCTTCGGACAAGAGTCCTCTCCAATGTGCATGACTAGCGGGATGAATTACCCGTTTCGTGTATTGTTACACGAAACACTATATCGGCATACGAAATACTAGCTCAACCACCAATTTAACGGAGGGAGACTATGAGTAAAGAAACCGGACATTCCGATCATATACCCGGCACCCATGTGTTCACAGGACAAAGGTCGAAGCGGGGATTAAAGCTAAACCGCTTCGCTTTCTCCTTGAACCAAGCAAGCAATCGCGAAGCCTATCTTCAGGATGCAGAAGCCTATATGGACAATTGCGGTCTCAGTTCCTGGGAAAAAGAGAAAGTTCTTGCTCGTGACTACAAGAGTCTGGTCGAGGAAGGCGGCGGCAGCATCTATATGTTGCTGAAGCTTGGTAGTGTTACCGGCGAAGGTTTGGCTTCACTTGGCGCACAACAACGCGGCGAAACAAAAGAAGAATTTATGCAAACACGCAACGTGGCCCTAAAGGAAAACGAATAAGCAACGGTGCGAACTGACTGAAGGAGAACAGAAAATGGGCAAAATAGTTGCAGGCGTCGGCACATCTCACGTCCCCTCTATAGGCGTTGCCTACGATACCAACCAACAATTGACGCCGGAATGGAAGCCACTGTTCGATGGCTATATTCCAGCTAAAGAATGGTTAAAAGAAAAAGGTGTGACCCACGCCATCGTGATCTATAACGATCATGGCACAGATTTTTTCTTCGACAAGTATCCAACTTTCGCCATGGGTGCGGCTGATGAATATCCCATCGGAGACGAGAGCTTTGGCGTTCGTGATCTGCCAAGCGTCAAAGGTGACACCGATTTTTCCTTTCATCTCGCCAACGAATTGGTCCTAAAACATGAGTTCGACCTGACGATCTGCCAGGAGATGCTCATGGATCACGGCCTGCTCGCGCCGTACCCGCTGCTCTTTGACCACGAACCTGATTGGAGCGTCAAGACAGTGCCTTTCAACGTCAATGTTCTGCAACATCCATTACCGACACCCCGTCGTTTGTGGAAGCTGGGACAGGCCATGCGTCAGTCTGTCGAGTCCTATCCCGAAGACGTTCGTGTCGCTATTCTCGGTACCGGTGGTCTGTCGCACCAGTTGCACGGCACGCGCTTTGGTCATATGAATGAAGCCTGGGACAAGGAATTTCTTGACCGAATAGAAGATGACCCAGAAAGTTTACTCGATATTCCACATGACGTCTGGATGGAGCGAGGTGGCGCCGAAGCGGTCGAGATGATGATGTGGCTGACGATGCGCGGCGCTCTAACGCCGGAGGTAACGAAAATACATCGCAACTACTATCTGCCGATGCTGACCGGCATGGGCTTAACGGTTCTGGAAGACGCTGCATGAACCTGCTGACCGCTCCAGGATCTGAGGTGGTGACATGACGATTCCGATTATTGATCTCGCGAAATGGTTCGATGATCAACCACCGCTAACGGACCCATCAAATACAGACTCATCTACGGCGGAACAAGCACTAGCCCAGGAATGGGACAATGCTATGCGCCACTACGGGTTTGCAGTCGTTGTTGGACATCCAGTTGCTGGCACGCAAACAGACAATCTTTATCGCGCGACTCGCGAATTTTTCGAATCTAATTCGCCGAAAGAAAAACAGACGTTTAATCATGGGCCTTATGGTAATCCATTGGGTGGCTATACAGGGCTTGGGGTTGAATCGGTGGGGACAACCTGGGAGTTGGATAATGCGCCACCGGATATTGTCGAAAGCTATGTCTTTCTCGGATCACCAGAATGCTGGGCTACCCGTGAGCCAAATGTTGCTCACCCTATGGCTCTGGAACACATTGCAGCACCCTATGTAGAGCAGGTCATGAGCTTGTGTCGAGGAATACACCGGTTGTCCGCACGTGCACTGGGTGTACCAGATACTTTCTTCGAGAATTTTTTCGATTCGACATCGGCATCAGAGTTGTCACTTCGCCTGGCGTATTATCCGCCAACTGAATCCCATTCAATGCACCGTACCAGCATCCGGTATGGCGCCCATACCGACTACACAGGCTACACATTTTTGTATCAGGACCCGAATGATCTTGGAAATGAAGAGAGTGGAGGATTGCAGGTGCTGGTAAATGACCAGTGGGTCTTTGTTCCAAGCGTGCCAAACAGCTTCGTTATCAACGCAGGAGATTTATGGCCGATCTGGAGCAATGGTCGCTGGAAAAGTGCAGTACACCGCGTGACTAATCCAGCAGAGGACTCCAGGTATAGTCGTCAGTCAAGAATTAGCATTCCGTTTTTTACTGGTCCACGAGGCGACAGTTTGATTGAGCCAATTGTACGAGACGGTGAAGATAAGATTTTTTCGGCCATCGAAGCCGGTCAACACCTGCAGGCCAAGCTCAGTGCGTCGAACGTTTGATGCCCAGAACCGGTTCTGACAAGTTAACTCCTCCAGACCGATGAAACCCAGTGCCTAGTTTCAAGCCACTACCCTGCTCCATTCATTGAACGCAGTGACCCTGAGATTCCGATAATGTTGCGCCCCAACCAAGTGTCTGCCTAAATTGAAAAGATTTTGAACCGCTGTATAGGAAGTCAAAAAGGTTTGAGCCTGTCTCACTGATTTGAACTTGCGCATCCCTCGCTCTCGCACTCTGGTCACCTCATGAGATTGCTCTACTCGATTATTCTCGTACTGCTTGGTACTGTGGATCGCCTCAGAAACCAGTTCCCGATAAGCGACACCATAACTACGCAGCTTGTCTGTCACGATCTTCCTAGGCTCACTACCATGACTTCTCAAAAGTCTCTTGAAGAAGCGCTTTGCTGCCGCACCATCCCTTCGTGCCTGCAGAAATACGTCAACAATCTCACCGTCCTGATCAACAGCACGCCATAGATAATGTTGCTTGCCTCTGATCTTTACGAATACTTCGTCGATGTAGAAAGTAT
>JABHNP010000354.1 GCA_018694455.1 Planctomycetaceae bacterium
GAATAACCTGGCCGACGTAGTAATCAAGCTGTTCCACCATGGCACAGTAGAACGGATTCGTCTGGCCAGGGGTTTTCCAGGTTGTCGCGTGTTCCGGAGTTAACGTGACGCCGAGTTTAGCTTCGTATTTCCGAAGGAGGGCCTCACTCCGCATTACGATTGGTGCGTGGACAAGCCAGGTTGCGTAGTAAAGAAAGAATGGCTGCTCTTTATTTTTTTGTATGAATTCAAGTGCTGCTTGTTGTGGCGTATCAAAAGGAAAGCCATTTTGGTCGAGCTGGTATGGATCCTTGGGGTTCGAGGTGGCAAATTCTGTGAGACGGTCAGGAATCATGCGAGACTGAACACCACGGTCGTGTACAGAGCTGTCAAAGCCGTGTTGATAAGGTTGTGGATAGTCGTAATGGTTCTTGGAAATGTGCCATTTACCGCAATGTCCTGTACGGTAGCCTGAGTCCTTGAGTGCCTCGGCGAGTGTGAATCGTTCCATTGGCATGCGGGCAAGATAAAACGGTGCAACTTGCGGAGCATTGCGACTGCGTGGGCGTGGTGGAAATCCGCCTGCGACAGATGTCATGCCACCGCGTGCTGGATGGAGTCCACTGAGTATTGCTGCCCTGCTTGGAGCGCACACAGGCGCTGGAGAATAGGCTTGCCAGAACATGACTCCTTGTGAGGCAAGACGGTCAATATTCGGAGTCTCCATTGGGGATGGTTCGTCGATGTCATAGCAGTGGACGTCTTGCCAGCCGAGGTCATCAGTAAGGATCAGCACAATATTAGGTTGTTCTGGCCGGCCGGTTGGGGCACGCTCACTGGCAGGAGCAGTTTTGAGGATAAAAAGCGTCGAAAGAAAAAGAATTCCAAAGAGAATCTTCTGCATAGTGTGTAGTTCTGTATTGAGGTGGCTGTGTTCGGTGTGGTGGCGGTTAGGTGTTTCGTGGGGTCGTAAGTATTCAATATCGGCGTTGAAATCCTCGCTGTATCGTTATTGCTGTGGTAGAAAAAAGATATCAGGTTTTCACAGGAGGGATCTGTTGGTACCAAAGCGGCTAACGATTTGTTGTAAGACGTCAAAAGAAATGCCGTCATGAGATTTATGATACGAGGAGAAGAATGAAAAAACTCACATGTGTTCTAATTCTTTGTGTAATCGTTCTGGCTGGAATCAGTCGAGCTGCGGAACAGAATCCTCCAAACATTGTGTTTTTATTCGCTGATGATCAGCGTGCAGACACGATTGCAGCCCATGGCAATAGTCATATTCAGACACCGAACCTTGATCGACTGACACGTGAGGGTGTGAGTTGTCGACAGAACTATTGTGCGGGTTCGTATTCGGGTGCGGTGTGTGTTGCTAGCAGGTCCATGATTATGACTGGTCGGCATTGGATGCGTATTGACGACACACGCAACTGGACTGGGCTGCCGTTATTGCCAGAGGTTCTCGGCAAGAACGGATATGCAACGCATGCGGTGGGCAAATGGCACAATGGCCGCCCAACACTGGCCCGAGGTTTTCAGTCCGGAAAGGCGATCATGATGGGTGGCATGTGCGATCACACAAAAGTGCCGCTCCAAGATCTTACTGAAGAGGGTGTACTGACCAACAGCCGGGTTGGAGATGGGTTTTCCAGCACGCTCTTTGCAGATGCAGCAATTGATTTTCTTGTGACACAAGACAAAGGTATAGAACCCTTTTTTCTCTATGTAGCTTTTACCGCGCCGCATGATCCGCGGAATCCGCCAGAATCATTTCGTCAGGCCTACTATGACAATCCACCGCCTGTTCCAGAGAATTTTCTTCCACAACATCCCTTTGATAATGGTCAGGTAAGCCGTGGCGGCCGTGATGAAGGCCTGGCGGATTGGCCGCGACAGCCACAAGTCATTCGTGATCAACTCTGTGAATACTATGGGCTTATAACCCAATTAGATGGACAGGTTGGCCGCATTCTTGATGCGATAGATACACTTGAATTTGGTGAGAATACTATTGTGGTCTATGCGGCAGACCATGGCTTAGCATTAGGAAGTCATGGGCTGCTCGGCAAACAGAATGTATACGAGCATTCGATGAGTTGTCCCTTGGTGGTACGGGGCCCGGGTATACCCGCAGATTCGTCAACTATGGCAATGACTTATTTGCTGGATCTGTATCGTACGCTCTGTGGATATGCAGGAGTCGATGTGCCCGAAGGTGTTGACGGATATGATCTACGCCCAGTCTTTGAAGAGACGGCGGGATCAGTGCGGGAGTCGGTTTTTTTAGCCTATCAGAATACGATGCGAACGGTGCGTGGAAGACACCTGAAACTCCACGTGTATCCAGAAATTAATCATAGACTCTTGTTCGACCTTGAGGCTGATCCTCTCGAGATGACAAATCTTGCAGAGAGCCCTGAGCGGGCCAAAGACGTGGACCGCCTTCTTGGTGAGATGAAGCGGTGGCAAAAGCAGCTTGGTGACACGGCGCCGCTTTCAGTGCAAAATTCAAAGTCAAAAGAGATCAATCTCACAGGGACTTCGCGGGTAATTGATCGTTGGCAACCAGAGTGGATTCGAGATAAATATTTTGGTGGCTGCGACGCGCAGAAGCCGGAGAGGGCTCCTGATAAGAAACGGGATACGAAGAAGTAGCTTTGGTTGGTGAAACTGCTCCTTGCGTTAAGGCTCCCCTGAATGGGCCAGCTGGTCGTTGAACGGATGCGAGGCATTTTTCACAGATAACGTCGAGGAAAGATCTCACGAAGCATTTAATCCTCGTGGTCATAAAGTTGTCGTGACTACAAAGTGAACGGGCAGCTTGGTGTGCATCGAAATGATATGCTCTTGGAGAACAATAAAATGTGACAACCAGAAAGCAGATAAAAGAATATGGATGTTATCAATCAAAAAGATACTATTCCGTTTACAACGGCTGACGGCTCAACGATTCGGGAGCTACTCGCTCATCGAAACTCTGCAATCAAACAACAGTCGCTTGCTGAGGCACGTCTGGCACCGGGTGCTGCGACCACGCCGCATCATCACGCGGTGACAGAAGAGATTTACTACATTCTGGTTGGTGAAGCAGAAATGACCCTTGGCGAAGAAACTCGTGCCGTTGGGCCGGGTGATGCGATTGCCATTCCTCCTGGTCAACGTCACACAATTCGAAACACTAGTGATGAGGAGTTGGTTTTTCTTTGTACGTGTGCGCCTGGTTATGAGCACACAGATACGTTTCTAGAAGCTTGACAGACTATATCCAGAAGCGTTGGGCATGGGCCAAGGTAGGGTGCCTTCGCTATCGTGATACTTGCGCGTAAGAGCCCGACTGGTCCTCGTTTAGGAAATGCACAGATATTTTCAGTAGACCGATCGAGCATCGTCTTCATGCGTAGAAGAAGCAGTTCAGTATCTTTCAGATACAACGTTAGGTGGGTACGAATATGAAATACGAGAGCCAAAGTCGTTGCAGTTTTGAGAAAAATGTCATCGGTCGCGCCTTTGTCGCCCGCTGGGGTTGGGAGTCGCCAGCCATCAGAACGAGTGGGTGCGGGAAGCAGGCAGCTCCTGTCAGGAAATCAAAGCGAGCACGCGAGGACAGGCATCACTATAAAAATGATTGATGCTGCATGTAACTTGGAACTTGTTATTCGATTAATATTTCGACAATCTGGAAATTATCGAAATAGATTGTTTCCTGAGCGGTGGTCTCCCATGAGGCATCTCCACCACCAAAGAACGTACTCAACAAGAAGCCGTCAATTGCAAACGCATCGGTGTCACGGAATCGAATAGAATCCATTTTCAAAACGGGTTGGTTATCGAAGAACGCTTGTAGCGTCCCATCTCGTTTTCCCGGCGCATTCATACACACTCGATGTACGACCGTGTGCCATTGCCCCGGGATAAACCTGATTGGTTGTCCAGTGGCTTGATCTATCCAAGGAATCTGATGGCCATATCGTGTCGGCTGATCAGGGTAATAAAGATATTGCACAGCCCGTCCGTCTTCTCGCCACATCATACGGGCTGAAAAGCCGTCACGGCCTGTTGGTTTGTTCCCGCCAGTGTTGCCTTTACCTCCGAAAAGCCCCGGCATTTTTCCGCCCCGGACAAAGTCAAAACCTTTTTTGAACATGACATCAAAGCGAACTTCAACAGCAGAGTAGGATGCATCGAATTTGAGTTTCCAGACAGCGCCGTTTTTTTCAGGGCCAAAGGTATGGGCAGGATACGTTACAGCGATCGCTCGCGTTCCCAAGTCGGTTTTAACAATCAATACACGCCGCTCCTCAATGCCGTCTGACCACTCGGGGCTGTTCCACTCCTGATTGAGTTGTTCCTGTGTATAAATGCCGGGGTTTGTGTGCTCAAAGTCTGCAGTAAAAATCATTTTGCCTGGTACGTCTCGTTGTGGGGGAGACGATGGGCGAGGAGACGGCCCTGTATCCTCTGCGCGCAAACCCGTGCTTGTATGCCGCGGCAGAAAGATCAAAATGAGAATTGCTGTGCATCGAAAAGAATGCATTGGTGACATGCGTGCTGTGTTCAGTAGTGGCACCATCATCAAAAGTATTGCTTTCACAGTCGGTGCTTGGCAGATACTCATTCGCCGCCCTGCCCTACGAGACATGCTTACTTTCTCAACGTTTTTGAAACCCAAACAATGAGCTAAGGGTTCACCCGTTCGATTGTGAGTTTTTTGGGATCAACTTCAAACGTCCCAAGGTCTTGTGATTCAGCGTTACGGACTTCACACGTCAGAGATTTTTCTGTAGGGAGGGCAAACCGATTGCGTAAGCGATCTTTTGGTATAGGGTCGAATAGTGTCTTTTGTGGCTCAGCCCATCGGAACGTGATGGCATAGCTGCCGACGGGTGCGCCATCATGCGTCTCGTAGGTAGTGAGTTGAAAGATGCCATCATCACCGGTCATTCCCGAGGGCCGAAACGGATCACCTTCGGCGATAATTTTTGATGAGTGCAGAGTCACGCGAACATCACTAGCTGGAGTTCCGTCGCTAGTTTGAACCCGCCCACTGACTGGGTAGGTGTTGTTGGCATACTCTGTCCTTGTGCAGCCAGCAAGAAAAGAGAGGATAATGAGTACGAAAAATCTGGACAAAAGGAGCTCCGCAGGTGTCAGATAGTGGTATCGACTCGAAAGGCAACTTTGTTGTCAATCGCCACCATTTCGAGTGATGAAGGCTACAAGCGTTTCAATGTCAATATTTTGGTTGGTAAATCGAACTGAGCCATCAACAAAAGCAACGTTGGCTCCACCAGCATGAAACGAATAAAGCCCATAGTCATTACTGCAGTTCACACCACACGCACCCGGCCCTGATGTACCATCAGGTGTACTGCCCAGAAATTTTGTCCCACTGGTTGTTGCATCAGCCCAGCCGCCTAGCCCACCAGTAGTTCCAAGAAGTTGGCTTCCAGTGTTTTTGCCGTTTTGATACACCTTGTCTTTTCCTGCGATCTCAACCAAGAGCGCTGTATTCGACGTGCCATCAACAATTTCGGCATAACTTGTTGTGTCATCAGCCTCGAGGCAACCCGCTCGCTGAGATTCTGTAGTAGTTTTACCGAGATAGACCATAAGTTCTTCAGTAACGCGCGCTATTGGTGACATGTCCGCAACGTAAGCAGTCCACGTTACGCCATAAGCGGGCATTGAGTATGTGTAAGGTCCACTTGGGTCAGGGCTTGATGGACAAAGGAAGTCGTCAATACGGGTATTCGACACCGTCTGGTTTTGGATCCCATACGCTAGATTGTCGTAAGAAAATGGTGCATCAAAAGAGTATTGTTCGTAGAGATTATTTCGTTCGACAAAGGGAAGGAGAAAAGGTCCCCAGCCACAGCTCTTGTTCGGATCTTGAATCATCCGGGGAGCAAACTCATTGTTATTGGCAGATGCCTGATTGGCATACGCAAGTGCGACCTGTTTGAACTTGTTCTGGCAACTGAGCCTTCGTGCAGCCTCTCGTGCCTGTTGCACTGCGGGCAATAAAAGCCCGACCAAGACACCGATGATTGCAATGACAACAAGTAACTCAATGAGGGTGAAAGCTTTTTTCATGACGTTCTATGATCGTTAGTAAGGCACTAAAGACGAATTTTTGCCGGCAAGGTCACGTCGTCATATACCGTGTTTTCTGTACTATAGCCAAACACTCGAGTACATTACACAAAATAATATTCGGTCGAAGTCTCCTTTGTCTAGCACATTTCAAGTTTACCGAACAAAAGCAAGAAATAGGTATTTTCTCGAGAAAGTCGTGAAGAACTCCGCGAGATGGACACATCGTCTGGCGTAGTTCGAGTGTCTGAACTCGACAGAACGGTCACGACCAGCCTTGTACCAAGCCGCTGGTTTGCAGAAAATTGGTGGTATCTGGTAATTCAGATTTTGGATCTTTTTTATTCTCAGTGTTTTAGATTTACGACTGTCTTCGTTTCATGTGTTTGCTCTGACACACAGTGAGCTAGTCTTGGCCGGGTAGCAGCAACTCTTCAACCTTGTCGTCTTGGGTGGTGTCAGGAACCTGAATGGTCTTCTTAGCGCTTCCCCCTTTGGTGATGACTCCTTGAGAAGGTTCTCCCGTGCAACCGGTGAAGCCAGAGAAAAAAACAGCTAGGAGTATAAGTCGATTTATCATGAAAAAGTATTCTTTCTCCGAAAGTTTTACCACTGACAATGCATGCTCCTACGGCTGAGGAATATCTGTTCTGGTTGACATGCATGACTCCCACTCGCCGCACCAGTCTTCTGATTTTGTTGAAGGCCAAATGCCCGCGATGACCAATTTATCATCAGCCATCTCTGGAAGAATAGGCGGCATTCTACGGCATTGCCCCCAGTCAGACTCATCACGGATCGCCTGCTTTCGCCAAAAGTGGCACGTTGAACAGGCACGGCTGTCTATTGGTTCTGATCGTATGTCTTCTGGAAGTGAGTTGGTCATCTGGGAACTATTTTATCAGACAAAGCAGGTGGGAAGCTCTTGGGCGGTGTACTTTGGGATATCCATGATCCTAGCCCATAGCCAAATATGCTTGCAGTGACACCATAGAAGTCTGATGGGATGCACTGCATATTCAAGAGGAACTGCGGATAGGCCGGTGAAAAAACCTCATTCGCATAGGTGCCTGACCAAGCGGTAAATCCAAAGAGCATCGCCAGGACACAACAGGCCTGATTTTTGGGCCGTCCATAAATGCCACATATTACCGGTACAAACAATGCTGAGAGTTGTATTGAAAGAGCAATGTCAAGCAGCCCCATTAGTGACTCACCAAGCATAGCCACAGAAATGCCACCCAGGGATACCAAGACAACACTCAGTCGATTTCGAACCAGCGGCTTACTTTTTTTAAAGAACGAGATGCGTGCAAGAAGGTTGTGCCCAAGAATGGTTGCTGGTGCTAGCACCGCACTGGTGGCTGTCGAAATAATCATGGACACAACAGCGAGCACAAACACCACGAGCATCGCTGGAGAAAGATATGTATTTGCCAGAAAGGCAACTGGTTCAAGATCACCACCGGGGTGTGTCACCAATGAGGCAAACCCGAGTATCAACGGGAGACAACCAAAGGCGAGATACAGAACGCCCGCAAGAATGCATGCGCGTGATGCAGTATTGGCATTTTTGGCCGCAAACACTCGCTGTTGAAGGTCTTGCCCCGGTATGTTTCCAAAAAGCCCTGTCGCCCATGCTGCAAGCACACTCAGAACTGCCGTGACATATGCACGAGTCGTGCCTGCCGTGGCGTAGTCGGGCCAAAGCCTGAGGTGATCAGGATGTTCGGCGCCGAGCTTTTCAAAGAGGACTGAAAAACCCACAAATGGATTGCCATTACCAAGGAGTGGGTCGGAAAGTGTCGCTGACGTAAGAATTACTAGTCCAGTGATGGCGACGACTATCTGGAAACTGTCAGTAAGCGTCACCGACCACATGCCGCCAATCAAGGTGTATGCAAGTGTCAGAACTGCTACGAGCAGGACGCCAGTAGAAAATGGAATGCCAAAATATAACTCCAGAAGACCAGCGAGCGCTGAATACTGTAGGGCAATCCAGGCAAAATAACTTGGTACTTGAATAAGCCCACCAGTTAACTCTGCGGCTGGCCCGTATGTCTGACGATAGAAGTCAGCCATAGTGAAAATATTTCTGTTCCAGAGCGGACGCGCGAAGAAGAACCCCGCTATGACGAGAGTGCCAGCACACGCAAAAGGGTCAAGC
>JABHNP010000068.1 GCA_018694455.1 Planctomycetaceae bacterium
CGGCTGGCAACAGGCAAGCAATAAGAAGAATGGACCAAATGTAGTGGCAGTTTTTTCCCAAAAAAAACAAAAACCGTATCGATGCCTGCCAATAAGTCACCAGGCCCACGAGACAATGGGCAGCATGCATTTCGTTGTCATTACGACGATCGTTACCTTCATGACTCTCTGGGCCCCCCTAAAGGCAACTGCTCAAGAGGGCTCATCACCGAGCGTAACAATTATCTGTTCAAGCGGAGAAATAGTAAAAGGAAAACTTACAAGCCTGAACAGCAAAAGCATCAGTGTTTCTGACGATGCTACAGTCCCTCCGGCTCGACGAGATGTAAAAATTTCTTTGATTCGAGAAATAGCCCTCGCGTCGCGACCTGCCAAACCTGAAGGCTTCATGATTGGTCTTCTCAATGGCTCATACCTCTTGGTCGATACCATCTCAACTGATGATTCGAAAGCCTTGCTCACAATTGAGAACAGTGTGCTCGAACTACCACAAAGCTTAATTTATTGGGCAGGTTTCCAAAAAACAAAATCAGGCACACTCAACGCGAGCGAATGGCTGGCAGAGCTTCCAGATAACCCAGCCGCGGACATCGTTGTCGTAAAACGTGATGACTCCTGGCAGTTCATCGAATGCGCAATTTCTGAGGTTACACAAGAAGATATCATTGTGCTACTCGACGGTGAAACAATACCCGTATCACGAAAAAAAATAGCCGGCATTTGCTGGCTCCGGCCAGGCAAGAGGCCCGGAGAAGAGATCGAGCCTAGCCCTCAGGAAATTCTTTTAACATCACCTCGAGGCATAATCAGATGCCGTCAAATTAATTGGAACGAAACTCAACGATGCTGGGACATTGCAATTGCTTCGACAAAAGGAGATGTCACAACCTTCTTGCCCGCAGATGCGCTCTCATCGATCGACTACTCCTTCGGACGGCTTATAGACCTTACACGTCAGACACCTGCAAATTCACAAACCGATCCCTATTTCGGTGGACTCGCAAAAGACCCAACACTTCTAGAGTACTTCGCTCCGCGAAGAATCTCGATAACAGGCGGCGACGATCAAGACCGATTAATTCCGGCACTGCTCACACACCCACGGACTGAAATCACCTGGAGCATTCCTGCCGACTCGAGTCGGTTTCAGGCCAGCTTTTCGCCGGCCAAGAATTCAATGTCACCGACTGTCATTGTGATTCAAGTTGACAACACCGAAGTATTCCAAGGAGTCATTGGTACTTCCGTGAAGGCAGGCAAGAGCGCCGGTCCACTTGCTGTTAATCTCCCTCTTGCCGGCGGAACGCAACTAAAAATAATTGTTGACTTCCTCAAAAAACCTCTCCACACAGCGAATGGAAAAACGTCTGTTTCTCTATTGAGTGGCCCGATTCAAATCGAAAAACCAAGAATCGAGCGATAATCCACCATGCACCAACTACGAAGCACACACAGCACAAGGAAAACAGTCTCAAGAAAAACAGTCTGTAGTACTTCAATAATGCTGCCAGTAACGTTAATAGTATTTTTCGCAATACAACAACCTGTCGGACTCTCCGCTGACGACGACACGGTCACAAAAGTTTTAGCCGCTCAACAAGAACGTATCCGCACTATTGAAACTGCCGCAAAAACCTCAGTTTCAATTTTTGCTGGTAGTTCTGGCGGTGGTTCTGGCGTACTCATTAGCCCTGATGGTTACGCCCTTACAAACTTTCATGTTGTTCAGCCAGCAGGAATTGCCATGCGATGCGGCCTGAATGATGGCCATATCTATGATGCTGTGCTCGTTGGGCTTGATCCCACAGGTGACCTAGCGGTTATCAAACTGCTTGGCAAAGAAACCTTTCCCTATGCTTCTATAGCCGACAGCGATACGGTTTCCGTGGGTGACACATGCTACACCATTGGGAATCCGTTCTTACTAGCAACAGATCTCCAACCCTCGGTGAGCGCTGGCATCGTCTCAGGAGTACACCGTTACCAATTCCCGGCTGGCACTCTCCTAGAATATGCTGACTGTCTCCAAGTTGACGCTGCCATCAACCCAGGCAATTCAGGGGGAGGGCTTTTTAATGCAAGTGGAGATCTCATTGGAATTAATGGACGTGCCTCATTTGAGAAACGTGGGAGAATAAACGTTGGGGCAGGGTATGCCATTTCTGCAAATCAGGTGCGGAACTTCCTTGGGATACTCAAAGGGGGCCATCTTGCAGACCACGCAACACTTGCCGCAACAGTGGCAACCAGTACTGATGGACGTGTTGTCGTCTCTGATATTCTTGAGTCTTCAGACACGTGGATGAAAGGGCTTCGGATCGATGACGAGATCATTGAACTTGCCGGGAAAAGTGTCCGTAGCGTAAATAGTTTCAAAAACATTCTTGGAACTCTTCCAGCTGGCTGGCGGATCCCCGTTATCTACCGTCGTGAGGGACGACCGACTGAAATATTCGTTGAACTTGCAGGCGTGCATACACCCGCAATGCTGAATGAACTCATGGCCGGTCGCCGTGAAAAACCTTCGTCACAGAACAAACCTGGTGAAAGATCTAAGCCAAACCCATTAGCCCCTGACCTCAAAGACCTTCCGGAAACAATTCAAGAATTCTATGAACGTCGTTTCGGTTATGCGAACTTTTTCTTTAATCGCATTGAGCTCGAACGAGTCCAACAGGCTCTCGAGCAAAGAAAACTTTCATTAGAAAACCAAGAGAGTACATGGCGA
>JABHNP010000067.1 GCA_018694455.1 Planctomycetaceae bacterium
CCGAGTCAGTTGTTTTGCTAGAGCAGATAGGGGTGGCAGAGCCAGAGGTCTATCAGCGAGCAATAAATTGGACTGACAATCGGGGTAGATATGAGGGCGGAAGCATTTTCCGTAAAATCGACGGTGCTGGTAATGCTATTGAAATCGACTATTCTTCTGCGGGACAACCTATGGATTATCAGGATTTCGTAGGGGGTCAAAGGCCTTTATTCACGGATTAAAGACAGATAATGCAATAGAATAATTCGCCTGAACGATATAACAGAGAATGCAACAAAATTTTCTTGTAAGATTGTCGTCTGAAAGTCATTATGTAGACGCGGTTGTCTATTTTTGAGACGTATAACTAGTATTGTCTCGTGTAGATAGAAGCGGCGTCAGGTGCTCGAAGCTGTCGGTTGAGATGGACGAGAGCCTTCGGTATCCATCTCGTGATTTGTAAGGAGAATAAGAAGTATGAGAAAAGATCGATTGCTAAGTGATTGTATTACGGCGGCATTTGTAGGAGCCTTGCTGGTTTCTGCGAGCCCTGCTTACGCAGTGAAACAGTTTTATGATGAATTTAAAGAAGTTTATGTAAATAACGGTGAGCTTGATGCAGGTGCAGTCGCTAAGGCGAAGTGCAATCTGTGCCATGAGGGAAAAAGTAAAAAAAATAAGAATGCTTATGGCAAACTTCTGGATACTTTGCTGGACCGAAAAAAAGATGCAAAGAATCCAGAAAAGATTCGTGAAGCATTAGCGAAAGTGGAATCAGAGAAAAGTTCATCAGGCATCACGTATGGTGAACTTTTCAAGCAAGGCAAATTGCCTTAGGCCTCCTGTTGTTTTCACATCAAAGCATCATTGCTGGCCTCGAGGAGAATGTCCTCGAGGCCAGTTGTATTTTGTACGGCTGCAAAAGCATCGTGTGATCCGAAGATTCGGACTTGCTTTACGAGGTAGTCGAATTGGAGGTGCGCGAGCGACTCTGTGACTGGTGAAATTTCTGCGAGTGATCGCCAGCGGTGCTCACCTCTACCGAACTGGTCACGACAACGAACTTGTAAGCTAAATTCAATTTCACGTTGTTTCGGTGGTGCGTCTATAAGTATTTCATTTTGTTCAATGAAACAGCCAGTTTTTTTGGCTAATCGTGTAGCAAAACAATCAGAAACTCGAACGAGTTGTTTATAGGGAAGGCCGGCCAGGGTCTTGTGGAGCATCGGGTGAGATTTCGCATCAAATGCGACTATTCTTTTATAGAGTTTTCGTTGTGGTCCAAAGAGTCCATTTCCAAGTGCTTGAGTCGCTGGATTTTTATCTTTATCACATACGTGTTGTATGAAGGATTCCTCTGTCGATTGAACCAATTGGCTTATGTCCAGCTGGTCACGACTGAGCCAAAGAGCTCGCTGCAGCATGGCTGTTGCCGATCGTACGGCATGGTGCCAGTAAACCTCGCTAAACATTACGTAGCGAGCAAACACCATGAGTTCTGCCGCGGTCTTGCCTTTTTCAGTGATTGCGAGCGATTCACTGTTCGCATCAAGGCAGAGGCTTGCGAGTAAACGGTCCTGATCAAAGTGTCTGCCGTACGGTACTCCGGCGTGGAGGCTGTCCCGCATCAGGTAGTCCATTTTGTCGACATCTATTGGTCCAGAGAGAAGCGAATGAATAATTTTCCCAGCTGGATCGGTTGCGGATCCTAGTATGAGGTCGGCAATGCGATCTGCTGATAGCCCCCAATCGGACATGAGAAGATTTTGAATTTCACTCGTTGAGATGAGCTGAGATGTTCTTTCCTCGTGTCGTGGTATACCCGGCAGGTCCATGTCTTCGATGGGGTGACAGTACGGCCAATGTCCGATGTCGTGAAGAATTGCAGCGACCAAGAAGGCTGAAGCGTCTTGCTCAGAAATAATTTTACGAAAGCATTCATCACCATTCAGGCTTAACAGGAACTCTAAAGCGAGTCGATAGACACCGAGCGAATGCTCAAGCCGCGAGTGCACAGCACCAGGGTAAACAAGTGAAACAAGGCCTAGTTGGCGTACTGCTGCCAGACGGCGCACTGGTGAACTGTCCAGTAATTTTCGAACACGAGGAGTAAGAGGAACGGTTTTATCCGGAGGAATCCGGACCCCGCCGCCATCATGAATTGTGCTCAGTTCCTGAAGTTTCGCAAAAGACATTCGATCTCGAACTCATTGAGTCTCTCGAAACCACTTTCTATTCAGTGGTCACAAGGGTGGATGTAATCCTGCTAGATATCTCATTAAAGCTATCAGGATTACATAGAAAGAATAGTGGCTTACCCCAACACCCCAGTCGATGTCAAAGCTGAGGACCGCAGTCAAGCCACCAATAAACAAAAATAGCGGAGCAAGGAAAGTCCATTGCCATATCTCGGGGTTCTCAATCCCAATCGTTCCCCGCACGTACCATAACGCTGCATAGATTATGCTACAAACTAAAACTCGAATGGTGAGTGATCGGCCTTTGTAGGGCTCGAATTCCTTGTCTCGCATCACGGTGTATCCAACCTTAGCGCAGGGTATTGCAATAAAGAAAGCGGTGAGAGCTTGTAGAAGAAAAGGTATGGATGGTTCGCCAGAATCGGCAATGAATACTTTGCCAGAGGTGTAGGCTGCAAGTAATGCAAGCACACCCGTAACAAGAAGTATCGTGATAGAGATTGGAGAAAACGACTCTGCTTCAAAAACAATCGGTGCCGTCGGCATAGAGCCCGACTGTGATGACTCTGCAGGTTTTGAAGGCTCATGAATTGTAACGTCACCCGTTGCCTTCGGGATTTTGATCGGATGCTTACATTTTGGACAAGGGCCGGTTTGTCCCGCGAACTTGTCGCTAACGTTAAACCGTGCCTGGCATTTTGTGCATACAACTGAAATGGACATAGAGAAGACTTGAAGTGAGTGGTTGCGGAGATAGTGTTCAGTGGGGGACGTTATGTGCCGGTATTAGAGTCGACTTTGTAAATTGTATTTGAAAATAAATATATTTATTTTTACGGTATAAAAATGGGAGGTAGAGTAGAGGGGATATGCATTTGTCGCAAGATGTACGATGTTCCTAGCCTGTCGTCATGGTAATTCAAATGGTCGAATCTTCTATTATCACATTTCAGTGTCCGAATAAGCATCGTATTACCGTTCCAAGTAAACTTGCGGGGAAAGGTGGAGTTTGTTCGAAATGTGGAGTCAAGGTCATCATTCCAAATTCACAACCATCGGATCAAGATAGCGGGCTTGGCTCAGCAATAGTGGATGAAGTTTCTAGCCTTCAGAGTTCCTCGAGTGATCTCTTTGGTCCTCCTGTTGAAGATGATTCGGTCACCAGTACTGTGGCTGGAGGAAGCATTGAGAGCCCAACGGCACGACTTATAGCTCGGCTTTGGCAGGAACTCGAACATGGTGGTGAGGTCGAACTTCATATTGCTGGAAGTTCTCGGCCAATTTTACCGCAATTCTTTGAACGGAAGTGGTCACAGGGGACGCATGCTCTGTTTGCGCGTCAAGAGCCGGATGGGTCTATTACGCTTGAAGCCGTTGCGTGGGAATCGATTCAGAGAGTGGTTGTCCGCAAAGTCCAAGGGTTACCAGATGGCATGTTTTTGGACGAGGGGAAGAGTTAGGTCTCTGGCTACGCTGCGTAGCCAATATTCAATTATGAATCATCATCCAGATCACCTTCGGTGATTAACGAGAAACCCTTTGCAGCGAGTGTCTCAAGACCCATCTCAGTGTTGTCCACCATTAGAGCTACGACTGGACGTCCTCGGGGCCGCATAAGAACAGGATATGCCTGAATGATATTTGTCTCGGCTTGAAGAAGAGCTGTGCAGATTTGAACGAGTGGCTGAGGGTCGTCAGGCAATTCGACACCAATGAGATCACTCTCAATTATTGCGAGACCTGCCCGTTCAAGGATTTCTCGGCCTTGTTCGGGGTGGCTCAGGAGAAAGCGAACAAAAGCACATTCACCAGCATCACTAATTGACAAGGCAACAATACGTACTCTTGTGCCAGCAAATCGACGAACAAGCTCAGCGAGTTGTCCTACACGATTTTCTAGAAAGACAGTGAATTGCCGTAATGTTGGCCAGTTTCTTCCACGTGCAGTTGCAAAGCCAACTGTTGCACCTTCACCTGCGTCACTAAAACTTGTCATGCCTTTTTCTTCCGTACGTAGATCAATACGATATAGAATAGGCTTTTTAATCCAAGGTGGTCAACAAACGTCTACATGCTCTTGATAAGTTCTACAGATTGAGCATGATAATCCAGACAACGTCATCAGTCTTCTTTAATGAGTTTTTGTTGCAATGCATCAATCACCGGTCTCTAGCCACTCGCATGAAATTACAATTCGTGTGCGTTATCAGGAAACAGATGGCCAGCGTCGAGTACATCACGGGAACTATCTCACGTATTTCGAGATGGGGCGTACCGAAATGCTTCGGGCGCGAGGCTATACGTATAAAGCGTTTGAGGACGCAGGTCTTTTTATGGTCGTTGCTGAAGCATCGTGTCGCTATCAGGCGGCTGCAGAATATGATGACATGCTTCTTTTGCGGACATATGTTGGGAAAGTAACTTCTGCGAGCATTCGTCACACGTATGAACTAATCCGAGACAGTAGAATAATTGCTACTGGCGAAACACTGGTTGTGTGCGTTGATTCTGAAGGAAAAATAAAAAAACTACCTGACTGGCTTCTCTCAAAGACGTGATAGATGCATTAACTACTTGTTAGTGTCCACCCTGGTAGACACAAAAAACTACTTATTTTTTATTGGTTAGTTCTTTGTAATCGCCATGTTGAGCAGGGTCGAACGCTACCTGTGGAATAAAGTCTGTCTGGTGGAATAGTCAATTATCGCGGCCTGCGATTACTTATCGAATTCCCACGTCCTCTATCAGTCGTCCACGATGCGGCGTTTCCTGGATTCTCAAGCCGCCCTACTCCGTCTGAAGCGTCACAAAACTGATCAGCATCAGACCAATCAAATTCATCATTTTGATGCTGGCAGACATAAGCTAGTAGAGATTGCATCTCGGCTGCAGATATTTCTGCATCACGAAAGCAGTGGATGATAGACGTGGTTGGGGCAGGAGACATGCGATCAATTTCGCTAGTATTTAACAAGATTGATCCGTCCTGAACATAGTCGTCACAAAGAATAAGCAGTTCTTCGCGTGTCATTTTTATTCCTCCGCAAGCATCCGGTTCTAGCAGTGGTCAAGGCTGTCAGTGTTTTGCCGTGTTGGTTTTTCACTTTGGCCATGTTCGTTATTACGAACAATAGGCATCATTCGTTCGGTTGGAAAATGGATTTTTTCTAAAAAACTGATGCAATAAACTTTTCAAATACAAAGGCGCTGAAATTCTTTGCTGGAAAAGCGGTTTTTGCACCTGTTCTGTGGGTTACGCGTATCGATAGTTTGCAGAAAAAAGATGTGCTCTGTGGGGGCGTGTCACGCGGACTTTTAGTATCCAGTGGCCTTCATACTAAAAACGGTGTGTCTTTCAAGCGATCTCTATTCTTCACAATGCCGAAGACAATCGAGGGCGATGGTCGGTCAATTCCAGAGAGAGTGTGTCCACGGACCTTCTTCAAGAGTATTGATGAATCGACGTTAGGCGCCTGATTTCAAACGTGCCGACGGTCCTGCTTGATGTCTCATGTAATGTGAAACTTGTTAAATTGTATGAAAGAATAGGTGCAACGCTGTCTAATTTTTGTTGGAGCGAATTTTCTTATGAAGCACTCTTGCTTCTTGTGATAAACAGGCTCGAGCAGTGTCACTATAAAGAAAAACACAGAAACCCTTCGTCAGCATGTTTTTGAGCACAGTAGGCATGCGAAAAAATTAAGATCGAGGGTGGTGGTCTGTTTTTGACAGGAACGCAGTTTTTTTACCTGCGTCTACCACATGACCAGCATCTGAGTCTGGATGGCTGTGCCGCTGTAGCCGGCTCGATAGGGATACAATGAATTATCAGCAGGACTTCTGTTGTAGTAGAGTGCCTCAAATGTAAATTTGGCCTGCCGATTATTTTTTGGATAGAAATTGAAACCTCCGCCGTATTCTTGACCCGTGCCGCTTCTGCCAGTAACAGCACTTGAACGACCGTAGACACCAAGTCTCTGAGGGATAAGGCAAAACGACATGGTTCCTGCTCCTCCCTGTTGAAATATACTTTGCGTCCTGAGGTTTGCCTCACCTCCTCCAACTGTATTAATCGCATAAAAGTCGTTGAGGAAACGCCAGTAATACTCGAAATTTAAAGCCACCCCATTGTACTTCCAGCCAGCATCAACCGTTGCGAGTTGCGCCCGAAACTGCTTAAGCAATGTTCCCGGCTGGAGTGCACCAGGGAGGGCTATTGGTGTGCCGTTCGTAAGGCGCACAATGGTGTCTTCCGGGTTGTTGCCTTGAGCACCTGGTTCGCTTGTTGGAGACAGGGCCTGGAGCCCACTGCAGCCAATTCTGATGACAGGGTCTGCATGTATTTCCATATCAGAATAGAATAATCCATAGCTGCCGAGTGGCTGCCAGTCGATAATGCCAGCCCACGCCATAGCTGTTCCAGGTCGATTTACCCCGGCACGAGATCCATCAATTCCATTCCATACACCGCCTCTGAAGTTGAGCTCACCATCCAGAAGATTTCCTTTGAACTCGACTCCAGGTGAGTAGGAAGGACGAAAGAAAGTATTGGCCATGCTGCGGTCTATGCCTAGAACCCAACGACTTGAGGTTCCCCACTCTCGTGTACCAGCGACGAATGAAACGCCACCAAGCAGCATGAGTTGATCATTGAACTTCCACGCGATGTGTCCCAGTGGAGCAATGGCTGAATTTTGGCCGTTGTCTGTGGTCCCAAAGAGCGTGAGTGAGTACAGCAATCGTCTATCTGTGACATAACCTTCCGTCGTGAGAAAAAATCTGTTGATTTCAAAAGTGTTAATGTTGTTTACCGGGTTTGTTCGATTTGCTTGAGTTGGTGGGCTGGTGCCATCGAGAGGAGTTGATGAAGTCCAGGTTTCCACAGAGCGAGCAAATTCAAACCAGCGAACTTGAACAAAGCCATTCAAATAGAATGCGAATGGAAATGACTGTCGGTTGCGTGCTGCGTAGACTTCAAGTCCTTTTAAATTCGCAAGTGATGTTGCTGGGATATATCGAGGCCGTGGAATACCAGCGAGTCGGGAAGCAATTATGATCTCAGCTTCTTCACGAATAATTGCAGCAAGTTCTGGGTCGTGCTGAATAGTATCGCGAAGGTCTTTTTTATCA
>JABHNP010000418.1 GCA_018694455.1 Planctomycetaceae bacterium
GAACGATGGCCCATGGGGAACCCTTATGACGCAGCCGATCTCACAAGCTCTGATGAGCTGTATGTGATGGGACTGTCGACAATGCCAGCCTACCGCGATCTCGACGGCAGCCTTACGAAGGCTTGGATGATGTCACAGCGTGGGTCGCCTCGTAATAAAGAACTCTTTTCACTGACGATGGATCCGCGGCCGAGTGAAGAACTCTATGACTTGAAAAATGACCCTGACCAACTCGTGAACCTGGCCGCGGACTCACAGCAGGACGCCATTCTGAATGCTTTGCGTGGTCGGGTGGGAAAGGTGATGAACGACACAAACGATCCCAGGTTGACTGATGCCTTTGATAAACTGCCGTGGGTTGACTCAACAAAACCATAGTCAGGCATGAGTTGTTCTTGTTCGCGTGAGGGAAAAAGCACTTTTTAATCAATGAAACATTTTCAGATGTATTCGCCTGCTGTCACCAGAACAATCAGCACTTTTTTCATTCTGCTTGCTTTAGTCGTTCTGCTCATCGAACGCGTTGATGCTGCAGATCGCCACAACGTCGTGCTTATATCAGTTGATGATTTAAATGATTGGTGCGGGTGTCTTGGTGGTCATCCGCAGGCCTCGACGCCAAACTTGGATCGATTGGCGGACCGCGGCATGCTTTTTACCAATGCCCATTGCCAGGGGACGATGTGTAATCCATCACGGATCAGTTTGCTATGGGGGCGGAGGCCTTCGTCAACGGGGTTTTACAACAATCGTTATTCGGTAAATAAAGAGCCTGCGTTTTTGAAGACGCATGTAAGCTTGCCAGCGCACTTTGCGGCGAGTGGTTATAAGACGCTCACGGCAGGCAAGGTTTTTCACTCAGGTGTCAATCTCAATCAGTATTTTGATGTTGTGGGACCACGTTCAGGACAGTGGCTTAAGAGTCTCGACAAAAAAGTTCACGACAAACCAAAAGGGTGGCACGGTATCTGGGACTTTGGGCCACAGGAATATGCAGAATCAAAGTTTACAGATCACGTCACAGCCACCTGGGTCACCAAACAACTTGGAAGTGAGCACGAGAAGCCATTTTTCCTCGCGTTTGGTTTCTATCGCCCGCATGTGCCGTTCTTTCCACCACGTCGGGTGTATGATGGGGTGGGTGATGTGCAGCTACCACTGGTGGATGACGATGACTGGGACGATATTCCCGATGCTGCTCGCACGGTTTCGATGAGCAACCCGAAAATCCCAACCCACAAGTGGATGCGTGAAGAAGGTCGGTGGGAAGAGGCGGTGCGGGCGTATCTTGCCTGCATTCGGTGGACTGACGAGCAACTCGGTCGTGTTCTTGATGCACTCGACAACGGGCCGCATGTTGAAAACACAATTGTGGTGTTGTTCTCGGACCACGGCTACCACCTTGGTGAAAAGCAGCGATGGTCGAAGTTCTCACTGTGGGAGCGGACAACGCACGTCCCGCTCATCGTGAGTGTGCCTGATGGTCTCAAAGGTAGAACAGATAAGCCTGTTGAATTGTTGAGTATCTATCCAACGTTAATTGATCTCTGCGGGTTGCAAGTAAATCCAAAACTTGAAGGGGTCAGTCTTAAGCCATTGCTCAAAGATCCATACTCGGTATGGGAGCATGTTGCGATTTCTACGCTTGGCCACAACAACCATGCCGTACGTGATGAGCGTTGGCGATACATCCGCTACGCTGATGGTAGCGAAGAGCTCTACGATCATCAGACCGATCCAAACGAGTGGAGTAATCTTGCGGTGCAATCGTTGGCGTTAGAGCACGACGCAATCATCGCGAGACTGAAAAAGCATCTTCCTGGAATGAATAGACCCCAGCGGGGGACTCAACCAAAGAAAGAAAACCCTCTGTGATAGTCAATTCAACAAAAATAATCGTCACCCTGCTGTTACTCACTGCGGCTTACACTTTGGCTGCTGAGCCGAAGCAGGTAACTGATTACGATGTCGTTGTTGTTGGTGGTACACCTGCTGGAGTCGCGGCAGCTATTGCTGCTGCACGTGCCGACAAGACAGTGATTATTATTGAACAGGCACCTGTTCTCGGAGGTGTGCTTTCTTCGGGCGTACTGAGGCTCGATGACAAATATGTGGAATCAAACAGTGGAGTGATGGAGGAATTCCGCCAACGCGTCAAAGCCTATCACCGTAACGAGATGGGGGATGATCCTTTAGTGCAGGCGCATTTAAAAAATGATCCACGTAGAGTCTGGAATATTGCTGAGGGGCGGGCATGGGAGCCTCACACGGCAGCCGCGGTTTATGCAGAAATGGTTGCTGAACACCCAATGATCGCCACGCGATTCAACGAGGTGGCCGTTGATGTGGAAATGAAGGGTGAGTGTGTGACGGGCGTGATTACACGCCACCGCGACAACGAAGGAACACTTGGTAAAGAATACAGGTACGCCGGCAAGGTGATTGTTGATGCGACCTATGAGGCAGATCTGGCTGAATTTGCAAACATTCCGTATCGCATAGGACGCGAAGCACGATCCAAAGAAGAGCCTCATGCTGGACACATCTATACGAACTATTTCCGCAAAGTCAAAGGAACGCTTCCTGCCACAATTCTTCCTGAAAGCACCGGAGTGGCGGACCACCGATCACAGGCCTTCACGTATAGAATTACTGCCAAGGATTACGGCCGACCCGACCATCCCTTTCGCCTGAAGAAACCGCCGCCCGGTTACGACGCAGCCAAGTATAAATGGAACAAAAACAGCAAGCCGATTATACCCAATGGAAAGTTTGATCTGCTGGGTATCACCTGGGGAGGTGATCTCGTCGGACACGGTACTCAGTGGGTCCTGGCCGACTGGGAAGAGCGTGTTGGAATTGAAAAAATCTTTCACAACCACGACCTTGGCTACCTCTACTACATTCAGACCGAAGGAGGTTCACCCAACATCGGTCTCCCCGATGATGAGTTTCAAGACAATGGGAACTTTCCGTACAGGCTCTATGTTCGCCAGGGCCGCCGCATTGAAGGGCTCTATACGTTAACCGAAAGTGATCTGCATAAAGATCTTCGTGGGGATGGGTTCCGTGGCCCGTTACTTTCGGAGTCGGTGGCTATTGGAGTGTACGGCATTGATGCACATCGTGTGCAAGGCCCCGACGGCCGACAGGAACCGGCGTCCGGAAAAGGCGCAGCTGAAGGTACGCTGCATTTGCATGATGCAACAGGACCATATCAGATTCCTTACGGCACGCTGGTGCCCAAACAGCACAATGGCATTCTGTTTCCAGTCGGTATTTCTTCGACACATGTTGCCATCTGTAGTGTGCGCATGGAACCCGTCTGGTCGGCACTTGGGCAGGCTGCAGGGGTCGCGGCGGCGCTAGCGATCGACAACAAGCAGGAGCTCAGAGATGTTTCTGTAAAAAGCATTCAGGATGAACTTTTAAGACAGCGTTGCACCCTGTTCTTTTACACCGACCTTCCCTGTGACTCAGCTGCATTCACTGCCGTCCAAAAACTCA
>JABHNP010000066.1 GCA_018694455.1 Planctomycetaceae bacterium
GTAACAACCTCTACGCGGTCATGTTCCTGAAGGACTCGATCTGAAAGAAACGCTCGTGGAACTACTTCTTTATTTAATTCAACGGCAACAGGGCGATCTTCAAAACCTAATAACAAGAGAAGATCATGCGCGGTGTGACCAGTAGAAACCTGTTTCTCTTGCCCGTTCACAAAAATAACTATTTGACCTTCTGATTGTGTCTCATCACTATTCATTATTAATTTTCACCTCCGCGAGGTTGAGCAACATCAAGAAGAATCAACGGTGATGCTACTCCCCCTACTACCCCGCGTTGGTTGCTGAATGGAATCCCATACGCGGCAGTAGCTCCAGAAGCACAATCGGTAACATAGAGAACAGCTGGCGCCATCGGCGTGCGACCACGCCGCATTTCAACCTGTCCCGCCACAAGTAAAAACTTTGGGTTTTTTACTTGCCCAGGCTGGAAACCCAGATCATTCAAAACATTGTGTCGAAAACTAGCACCAAACGTAGATGTGACAGGATTAATAACTCCTCCAGAAAGATCACCAGTCAAAAAATCAAGGATAAAAAATCCTTCTGAACCAACCGAAAGGGGAACCGTACAGGCAGCAAATGACTCATCTGCTTGTGAAGTCATGGCATGCACCACAGGGAACTGCTCCGGAACTTTGTCCCAACCGGTAAAAATATAGCCGGCCGCATAGCCACCAAAAAAAATAATAGCTCCAGCCAGAAGGCAGAGGATTTGTACTTGCCCGAATGATGCTTTGATCTTCTCTTGCATAGTGATACTTCAAACTGAGGAGACGGAACTCCAGCCTCATTCAAGGAAGGCTGACGAAAGACACCGACTCTACTATGTTATTCGTTCTGTGTGTTCGCTGCCTGCTTTTTTTCCTACCTTTTTCCAAATCTTTACTTGAGCTTTTTAACAGGTGCCGAATTTTGTACTTCTTGCTCAACAAGTAGCCGGAATTTCCCAATGGAATGTCTGCCGTCTGTAAATTGCTGACTCAATACAAAAGCCAGAACTGACCCTCCCTCGACAACTAGTCCTTTTTGAATTGTAAATAGTGCAGAATGCGACTTGCCGATCGCCCCAGCTATACCCCAACCCGTGTCTTGTTTTCCATCGAGCGCATTGGTCACAGGCCATCCAGTCTGAGAGTAGTCCGCAGTTACAGCATGAAAAACAACTGGTGTTTCTTTTTTTTGTGTCGCAGTAGGCAAGATCACTGCGCTGAATTCACTCAACACAAAATTGCCATTAGCCGCTCTACCAGGCCCACGAGATGGCAAAGTCTCGTCTGGGAGCACCTCAATCCGGATCGCTGTAATCGGCGCTCCATCTGGAACCGTTGCTGTAAGTCGATATGTATCCTTACCGTTTTTTCCAGAAACAAGAACCGTTCCATCATCTGATATGACGCCTTTCGCTCCGATCTGACTTTTAAATTCAGTCAACAAGAGTGGCTTTAACGCTGTTTGAAGTACTGGCGACGGGGCAGGCTTTGAAGGAAGCGGCAACAGCTTGGCCACTGGAGTCGGAACAATCCGACCGCCACTATGTGTGCCGACAAAAATTGATTGATCATCAGGTGCAAACGTAACACACCAGACACTTGAAGACTGACGCTTTAGTCCTTCTTGCTCCCGTTGTTTGGAAACATCCCAAAGTTTGATCACACCATCCAGGCTCGCCGTCACCAGTCGAGTTCCATCACTATTGAACCCGGCACTTGTTACCCAATCTTTATGACCTGTAAACACTCCGGTCTGTTTGAAAGTTTCAGCAGACCAGACTCGGACTTTCCGATCAGCGCTAGTTGATACGAACTGAGAGCGAGTAGGTGAGTAGGAAATTGACCAGATTGTATCTTCATGACCAGCCAGAGATTGTATCGCCGTGCCATCAGCAGCGCTCCAGACTTTCACAAGGTTGTCCCCTCCTCCCGTTACAAATGTTTTCCCATTCGGTGAAAAGGCGACAGCGGTCACGGGCCCTTTGTGTGCAGCCACGGTAATAGCAGCCTTGCCATCCTGCATATTCCACAAAAAAACTTTCCCGTCTTCACCTGCACTGGCTAATTGCGAACCGTCGGGAGAGAAGGCGAGCGACCGCACCCATCCCTTGTGCTGTTTTAAATCAGCTTTCAATTTCCGACCCTGCAAGTCCCATACTTTTACAAGTCCATCGTATCCCGCTGTGGCTACTAATTTTCCATCAGCGGAAATATCAACAGCCCACACCGCCGTTGAGTGTCCTGATAATTCACCAATACGGCTTCCATCGGACTTCCAGAGAATGACATCGCCAGGACGATAAAGAAGACTCTCTCCGCCGGCTGTGATCAGAGGCGATCCACCAGCTGCATAATCAGCAGCGATCACCCACCGACCAGACGATGAAAGCGTTTCACCCTCTTTTTTGCTCAATGCTTCATCAGCAATGGCGACCGGAGCAACAAAGGAAAATCCAACAGTGATACAGAGTAGTAAACACGTCGTACGTAGTCGCATTTGGTCAATTCGCATGCACCACTCTCCTTGAAGATGTACAAGAGAAAACAGAAAAGAAACGTGGCTTTCAGTATAGTTACCGATGCCACTGGATTTCCAACAAACTATGGATTTACCAGACTCTATTGCCCCCAATGACTGAAACTACGCAGTGACTGCATTCCAGTTGTAATGGTGCAAAGGAATGGTACTTTACCCACCTTTTCCTGAAGTGATTCTGGATCTTTAGTTAGCTATCGATAGAGTGCAGTAAAAAACAACGTAAGCCCTACTCCGGTAATACGGTTCTACTCGGTGCGTTAGGCGACCACACAATCTCTCGAAGCATCCACTCATCGAATTAGGCGATTATCTACTTTTGATACCACTTTTCTCAGTGGAAAGTAAAGACACAGTAAAACTGTCATAACACAAGACGTCGCTTATTGGGTGCGCAGACGAGACTATTGTGAGTCAGCAGAAAAATTCTGGGCGTGAAATTTCATCAAGGCATAACCCTGCCGCTCATAAATTAATCGTGCACTATGAGGTACATCTTCAACGATAAGCTTGTTACATTTGATACCAAGCTGTTTGAGAAACTTCATATATGCCAAATTATTTTCGTAATTAAAGCCTTTTGTTCCGACGTGAATGAGAATACGCAGTGGAAAGTGCTTCTGCTTTTCACTGCTGGCATAGAGCCGAGCCGTGTCGTACGCGTTGTAACCCTCTGCAAATACAACACGATCACTTTCGTGTCCATCATTCTCACTAATCTTTTTCTCAGTCGCGAACCCGCCACCACCGGGTGCAGCTGAGCAGAAAAGCTCTGGGTGTCGAAACATAATTCTGGTTGCTCCCCTACCTCCTTGACTAAATCCTTCAATACCACGACCCTTTCGTGAGGCAATTGTTCGATACGTTGAATCGACATGAGGAATCAGTTCTTCGATAAAAACAGATTCACCTTGGCCGTTTTCTATTTGGGGGTAGTCATAATGACTCATTGGACCACCATTAATGAAAACATAGATCATTGGTGGTATACGATTCGAGCGGATCGCCTTCTCAATAAATGTTGAAAGACCTACGGATTTCAATTCACTGCCAGGCCGTCCACCATGGAGGTAGTAGACAACTGGATATCTCTTTCCCGCCCGCTCCGACTTTTCATAGCTCGGGGGAAGATAGATACAATATCCAACGTCTATTCCCATTGACTGGCTACGGAACGTTTTATGCTGAATTGGCACGTCTGCGTCCGCTTTTGACGGCTGGTTCACCCAACTAAAGGGGGTATTTAATTTTTGTTTTTTCTTTCCCTGAGCCTGAGCTACTTGATTGGTACTTCCACTGAGTAAAAGCAAGAGGACCGCAAGACCTGCTCGTGCACTTATTCTTGTCATCATCTGATCTCAGTGTCCTGTGAGGTTCGTATGCAGATAGCATCCTGACTTATTTTGATGGTCTTAGATACGTCACATCAACTGGATCCTGCAACTCACGCTGAAGGACAATGAATCGATCGAATAATTGACTGATTTTTTCAGCGCACTCTGGATCAGCTGCTAAATCGACTGCTTCATAAGGATCATCTTCAACATGATACAGCCGTAGCACTTTGGCGTTGGGATAGATAATCAGTTTCCACCCATCATGTGTAATCGACCGTTGAAGCGTGAGATAGCTTCCATAAATCGACTCATAGGGCTTCGGAGAAGCACCTGACTTCGTTTGGCCTAAACGAGAAAGCAAACTCTTGAAAAAGACATGCTCTGGCTGGTGTGCGCCAGCCAACTCAAGGGTCGTTGGCATCACATCCTGGAGATAAATCGGTGTCGGGTCAGTCACACCCTTGGGCACATCGGGACCAACAACAACAAATGGGACACGGATCGAATGGTCATACTGATTTTGCTTTCCAACAAGACCATGATGACCAACTGAGAGACCATGGTCGGCAGTAAAGAAAATCCATGTATTCTCTGCTTTACCCGATGCATCCAGTGCTTTGAGAATGCGGCCAATTTGTGCATCGAGATGCGTCATAATGGCATAATATTCGCGGCGGTGCACAGCAATAGCCTGCTCCGTCCTCGGAAATGGCGCAAGCTTTTCATCACGCAATTTTTTCCCTGCTCCGATTTCCTCCGCATATGGGTACTCGGCTAGAAATGGTTTCGGAATCGCAATCCTTTCAACCGGATACCGATCCAGATATTCCTGAGGTGACTGCCGTGGATCGTGTGGAGCATTGAATGCCACGTAGAAAAAAGCTGGTTGCTCTCCGGCCTTGGCTTCTCCAAGGAAATCAATTGCATCGTCTGCTGTAACTGCACTCCAGTGTCGCCCACCTTCCCAGAATCCACCGAGACTCGTGTCTGTCGGACTCCATGGATCTTTGCCTTGTGCAGGAGGCCTGTTGTACGCACTCTCGACGCTTTTCGGCATTCCCGGCCTGACGTGTCGGGCAATATCAAAACACTTGTCAGCATCTGTTCTGATATGCCATTTGCCTGTCATAAACGTGCGGTAGCCAGCCTGGCTCAGAAGCTGGGGCCACAGTACGCCTGCCTGCCGCTCTTTATCAGTTGTCTTATAAATATCATTCGCGTCCCAAACACTCCGACCCGTAATCAACATGGTACGACTCGCAACACACACAGCACCACTCCAGGAACCCATGTTGTATGCATGGCTAAATGTGGTGCCACGATTTACAAGCCGATCAATATTTGGTGTATCAATGTCAGTGTGACCAAATGCTCTGATGGCTTCATAGGTAAGATCATCCGCAAACAGAAATAAAATATTTGGTTGGTTGCTTCCCTCTTGTTCTGCTGCCAGTAGTGCACCGCCTGTCAAAATAGTCGTAAGTAAAATTGTGCACACGAATGCCCGGTACGTAGTAACCGCAACAAGACCCATTGTTTTTCTCGTCTGACTCATTTTTCACCCCAAA
>JABHNP010000069.1 GCA_018694455.1 Planctomycetaceae bacterium
TCAAGAAATTCTGCCGACGGAGGCATCGTTCCGATGTTATCCAGGTCTAACCATCGCCGCACAAAATGATGCACAAATCGATCAGAACGTGGGTCAGCCAGCATGCGTGTGACTTGTTCAGGCAACTTGGCTTTTAAGTTTTTGTGAACTGCCAAGTTAAGTAACATTTCGTCTGGCGGTGATGACCAAAGAAAATAGGACAATCTCGAAGCCAGTGCGATTTCTTCGAGTGGCCCTTCACCAAGATTCAAATATAGAAACCCTGGTGCACAGAGAATGGCCTGACATCCAAGTTGAAATGCCTCCAAAGGATCAACTCCTGCTTTCAAACTATCAGCAACAAGGTTCTGAATTGGTTCAACTTCGCCCTCAACGGGTAGGCGTCGAAATGCTTTTTCGGCAAAGAGCTCAAGTTGCTGCTGGATTGTCTCGGCATTGAGTTCCTCACGGGTCAACGCCCCATAGAGCGCACGATGCCCGGCGGTTGGCCAGACATCAACGTGCGGGCCCTCTATTCCAATTTCCCACACGCGCAGACGCGGACCCTGATATCCCTTGAGTACCCCATGCGCTTTTTCGAGACCACCTTTCATATCAACAAACGGCTTGAATTCAGGCTTGTCGGCAGCGTGTGTTGTCAGCATTCGCACCATTCGTTTGGCAGCCATCGGCCCATTACGAAAGCGAACTTCCGGCTCAAATCCTGCTTCCATATAGACATCCCACTCAAACCACTCAGGTTCTTCATTCGTCAGCTCGACTCTCGCCAAGGAAATCATTTTTGAAACATTCCCAGTACTTACAACACTTCCCCGTCGATCGACAGCAGCGATTTCCATAACCAACGGATCACCATTGCGAAAATCACCCAGTGCTTTTCCATAGTCATGGTGACGACTTATAGCTGCCGCCTTCACACGAATGGTGTATATACCACTATGCGGCACACCACCCTGCCGAACCAAGGGAAGAAATCCAATATGCCCACCACGATAGTGACGGCCATAGAGATCCGTGAAAGGCGTATCGGGTGTAAAGCGAAAGCGATCAACTTTGAACAGTTTTGGTAAGTCTTCGTAGCCTTTCCCACTAAAATAGAAAGGAGATGCTTGCCTGTAACTTTTCGCAACTGGTCGTTTCCCGAACTTCGTGGCGCGATGAATAGCTTCTTCAGCCGCGCTTAAGTAATGGTCCATTAACATGCCAGAGGTAACGAGACCAGCACCGTTGTTATCGAACCCGTCAACCACAACCTCCTCAGGAAAATCTTCTGACGGATTCCAGACCTCAACATCGAGTCCGAGTAGATCCCCGATCGTTTGCCGATACTCCCATGCATTGAGCCGCCGAAGCACACTATGCCCACCAGACGTGTTGAGTTCGGCATGAGCAGTTTCAATGCGCCGAGTAAGCGAATCAATCATGGCAAGACGTTCGTCAGGGGAAGGCTGGGGCTTCCCTTCTGGTGGCATGCTTTCAAGATTCAGTTGATCCACAACCTCTTGGTAACGACCCAAGTCATCGAGAGTCTTAATTTTTGATGAAAGCGTATCGAATCGGCGGTCAGCTTTTTGTTTCTGGTCACCGTGACATTGGATGCAATATTTTTCAAGAAACACCGCT
Organism: Planctomycetaceae bacterium; assembly: GCA_018694455.1. Classification (GTDB taxonomy): domain Bacteria; phylum Planctomycetota; class Planctomycetia; order Pirellulales; family UBA1268; genus UBA1268. Next base: position 1,624 of record JABHNP010000069.1, read on the forward strand.
GGATTCTGGCCAGCTGCATTTTGTTCAACTGTGATTTGGTCCGCGATAGCGAATACGCTCAGGCCATGAAAAATAATGGCGGCATAAATGACGGCACAGTAGATTGTGGTTTTCATGCCACTCTCCTATCCAATTTCCATCGGGGAAAAGGTCCCTGTGCTTCTACCAAAATGATCGGCTTCTTCTGCTCCGAACCACTGCAAAACAGACAACCACAGATTCGAAAGAGGGACTCGTCGATGTTGCTCTTCAGGACAAATAACATGCCCCTGATGCTTAAGCCCACCACCGGCAAGGAGCACTGGAAGATTCCGGTTGCTATGAATCGACCCATCACTCATACCGCTGCCAAAGACAACTAGCGTGTCATCAAAAACCTGTGCTTCTTTTAACCTCGCAAGAAAATTACTGAGCTTTGTTGTTAAAAAAGATTCTACGACCTGAAGCTGACCAATCCGGTCCTCTGATTTTCCATGATGAGAAAGACCATGGTAACTACCGAGGTCTAACTCAGACGTCCGGAAACCTAATCCAGTTTCAAATGTTGCCACACGAGTGGAATCTGTCTGCAAAGCAAGGGCCATGAGGTCGTAAAAAAGTTCTACTTCATCAATTTGCTGGCGTTCCTCATCTAGCACTTCTTCTATCGACGGTTTCGGTTTGGGCCGATGTAACCATTCTTTAGACATTTGCAGTCGCCGTTCAACGTCGCGGACTGACGTCAAATATTGATCGAGTTTGTCTTGATCTGCTGTATTGAGCGTTCGGTGCAAGGCACGTGCTGAATCACGCAGAACATCGAGCACACTGCCTCGATGCTCGAGTCGCATGCGTTCAACGTCCGCCTTACTCTGCGGAGGACTCACAAAGAGACCACGAAACAGCATTGCAGGATTGTTGATTGGTGGCACGTGGACGCCAGCACGCGTCCAACACATGTCCGTACCATGTACGATACCCGTGTTGATCGAAGGAAAACGAGTTTTGCTACCAACGAATTCGGCTGCTGCCTGATCAAGTGAGATATTCTTCTCAGGAAATCCAGCAGCTTCTTCTTTTTTAATACTGGTGAGAAATCCCTGTACCGCGCCATGCCCACCGTTGAGCCCATGGTCCAAATTTGAGAACACCGTGAGAGCATCGCGATGCATGTCCAGTGGCTTCAGTGTCGATGTCGGCATATAGCTCTGCCCTGCAGCTTTTGGAAAAAAGTTGCCCGGATAAAAGCCAAGGTGATTTCCAACACACACCAACCGTCGTGGAGATTGATCTCCAACGCCTCTTTCTCGACCGAGGCTCTGAAAGACTGGAAGGGTCAGGGCAAGCCCAGCACCGTGAAGAAGGTTTCGTCGTGTCAATCGATGTGCGGTATTGCTCATTTGTTTTCTCAGCTACATCTCATACATCTCATAGAAGAAATACTCAATCGAACATTCCATGTTCTTCTACACACTCATATTATTTACTCATTTGGCTTGTACGCCATTTTTGGGACTCACATAGACATAATACGCACTGAGTATTGTATTGTCTTTACCCCTAAACCACGTGTGTAAAGCCGTTGGGCCCTTCTTTAAGTGCATCGTAAAAGTGATGCCTTTGTCATCTTCCTTGACTTGCTTGGTGAGACCCTCAAATTGATAGCCCTTTTTTTCACCAATGCTCATGTGGTTATGCCCGGCGAAGTATAGGCTCGCCTGAGTAATCGGTAACGCAGTTCCTGTTCCATCTGGCAACGTTCCCTGAATAGTTCCATCTGCCTCTTTGGGCCAACGACGAAGCTCGATGTCATAATCACCTGCCTCCGCCACATCGATCACCCAGTATCCACTTTTCTGCTGGCCTCTGAGAACCTGTCCTTGCTGGTCCACGAAGACATCCAACCACTCGGTGGCAGATAGCTTGGTAGGGTTCTCATACTTTGTTCCAACGATAATGCGTTGCTCTTCGTTCGCAGCGGCTCCGACTCGATCCCACCATTCAGCGAGTCGCTTTCGCAATTTCACGACGACCTCTGGATGCTGATCGATGATATTGGTTTGCTGAAGAGGATCGGTCTCTAAATTATAAAGCTCACGATCCTCCAAGAGACGCCACCGTTTCCAGAGCACGCCAGCCTGATCAGCTCGCATCTGAGTTTGACTATACGGTGACGGGTAATTCGCGAACCCCGGCATCCTGCTGTAATTAATGATGAGAATTCGATCATCAGGCACGTGCTGTTCACCACGTAAAACCGAAGCCAGACTCGTTCCGTCAAACTCGGGTCCGTTCTCAGATTTGATTCCACTCAATTCCAATAGAGTCGGCAAAATATCTTGTACTTGAGTAAGTCCGCCAATGTCTTGTGGTTTTGCGAGATTGCCATCGGGCCAACGAATGAAACACGGAACACGATGCCCACCCTCCCAGAGTTCCGTCTTCCTGCCACGCATTCCAGCATTAAAATAGCGAGGTCCCAAGAGGCTGCCATTGTCCGTTTTGAAAATCAGAATCGTATTGTCAGCCAGGTCTTCGTCGTCAAGAAACTCAAGCAGGCTCCCCATGTTGGCATCGATGTTCACAATCATGCCTAGATAATTGGCGAGTTGGTTCTTTAATTTTCCATCCAGATGATCAAACTGGGGATCGGCCAATCTTTTTGTGATCACATCACGATCTTCAGGCTTCGGATTGAATGGCCCGTGTGGCGTATTCGTTGCGAGATAGCACATGAATGGTTTATTCGCTGCTACGGACTTCCTTATGAACGCCTTTGCTTCAGCAAAAAACACATCGGTGCAGTAACCCGAAAACTGTTCTTCTGTGCCGTTGTGAATATAGACGTCATCAAAATAGTCGTTGCCCCAATAGCTTGGAACAGAGGGAATGGACGAGGAGGGATACCACACGCTCTCCTGAAAGCCACGGTCCTGCGGACGAAATGGATAGTTCGCGCCAAGATGCCATTTACCAAATACTCCCGTGGCATACCCCGCGTCGCCAAAGTAATTGGCGATTGTAGGGATTTCCGGACGCAGTAAAGCGCGACCGCTACTTACGTTGATTGCGCCATTCCTTGCCGCATCAATCCCAGTAAGCAATTGCCCACGCGTCGGTGTACACATGGGCGCAACGTGGTAATCCGTCAGTCGCAAACTCTCATCGTGCAGCGAGTCGAGGTGAGGGGTTTGTAAAACTGGATTGCCATGTACGGACAGTTCTGGATACCCCTGATCATCGGTCATGACAACAATGACATTTGGCCTTTCAGCAACAACTTCATCACAAGCTGCATTCGAGGCAAAGCAGGCAATAAAGCCGAAGAGCCACTTGCCACGCACCACACGATTCGTTCTATTCACTTTGATACCTTCTGTTTATGCACAACGGGATCGAGGTTGGCTTGTATGTGCACATCACTTACTTTTGGTGACGGACAGCCACTCTCGGGCACCTCGACATGGGCTGTCCATAAAATGCCATTCAGTACCACAGTACGAAAGTTTTCATCAAGCCAGCTCACATGATTGTGCGCCCCAGTAAACCCGAATCCTCGTCCACCGGAAGGACGTTCGTACGCCCATGCCACAACTTGTTTTTCACCCGCTGCAACTGCCCTACGAACTGTAGGATTTCCACTTCGCGGACCATCTGGTCGGCGAAGTGTGTTCGGCGGCGGAAGGTCAGCAAGTATTGGAGTGACTCCTTTCATGTCATCGACAAACCGCATGTGGTAGTACCATTCGTCGTCGATCTCAAATGGTTTCAAACCATTTGCAACAGGATGCTCTGGAAAATCGGTAAAGTGTGGCGTCCAATGCGGATTAACTGACCAGTCGAGATCACAGAATCCACCCATCCACTGAAGAAATTTTTGACCGGGCTCGCCTTTCTCAGCTTCGGTTGCCCAGTGAATCATCACGACACCAACCCCCGAATTCATCAGTGCATCGAATTCAGCCAGATGCGGATTGAGCACATGCCCTTGATGCCCTGTACAAAAAATTACAACAGTCGCCGCATCCTCAAAGACAGACGGATCTTCCGGGTAGCCAAGCAATGGAACGAGTACTGTTTCAACATCAAGGCCTGATCGATCGAGCGCATCAGCCAGAATCATATTTCCGGCTCGATGCTCATGCTTCATTCGCCCATGACTAGGCTTCCCTGAAATAAAGACAATTTTTGCTGGCTTCTCAGCCTGAACCGAAGTGTGAGGAATAAAAATTGGTACTACCAGAAGCCAGAAAGTGGCAACTACCCTGAAACTCGGTCGCATCACATTACTCCGTAACGAGTTCCAAACTATTCCAATACGCCCATTCATTGTGCCAATCGTTCGCTCGATTTTCTAAAACTAGTGAGACACGTCGGCCAGCAAATTCAGTCAAGTCGATCGACACATCAAGCCACTCATCTGATTCAACTGAATCCGGACCGATAACATAATCCGCCATAACTTTGCCATTCGCCAAGACCCGAAGCTGCCAATCACCATGTGGATGATGACTGACACGGAGCTTCAGTGATGTTTTCTTACCTTCAGGTATCGTGACTTGATTCTTACTCAGAATGCACGGTGTTTTTCGATCGAGAGGATGTGTCTGTACCGCTGACTCGTTCCGAAACACAGCATGCTTCACAACGCCACCTTCTCCAACATCAGCCACCCGCAGCGCTGTAGCCATTTCCCCCCTTGCAATTGTTTTAATCAGGCCGTTCCATGCTTCAGCCCTTTGCACCTGGTTGGGCTTTTTATTGCCACCGTCGCCCGTAATCAAACGTCTCGCAACAAACTCTTGCAACCTCGGTATTTTACCAGCCATCACAAGCTCAAGTGATTCACGTTGAGCGTTAGGCACCATCGGCTCCAACGCAAACCAGTACATCCGAGGCAGATTGTTGTCACTCACATCCTCAGCATGGGAGACGAGCCCTTGAAGAATTGGCCATCGCTGAGCGAACGGCAATCGCTGTACTGCCGAAGCCAGATAGAGCCTCACAACCTGCGACGGATCATCCTGTGCCATGACAACCAGTTTCTCAAGTACTCCTGTTTCGAGAACCCATTCTGTATCCTGCTCTGGCTGAAACGCGTTTGTTTCACTCACATCACAGAGGAATTGAATGGACCATGCCCGAACATGCTCATCTGCATCATCAAGCAGTTCGTAAAGTTGGCCTTTCGTTATTCCGTCAGTTACATGTAGCGCCCATAACGCTCGCAATCTCTTGGGTGGCTGTGACGTCGTGCTGAGTATGTCATTGAGTTTCTGATGAACCACTTTACGATTGAGCGTTCCGCTTGCCTGCCGATACTGTAGAAGTGTTCTTGCATGGCGAACAAACCAATCGTTTGAATGCAACTGGTACTCTACGAGCTCTGCATCAGACATAGCAGAAAGATCTGGCGTCACCTTGCCTTTCACACCAGTCGGCATAATCCGATACACGCGGCCACTGTTGGGAAACTTTACTTCATTGCCACAAATATTCTGATCATGCCAGTCAAGAATATAGACACCCCCTTCCGGACCAATTTCAACACTGAAACCGACCCATGCCAAATCATTCGTTGGCAAAAAGTCATCACCGTGATGACCAATAAAACTTGAACCCTTTGGCTCAAGCACGTCCGTCAATACAGCATGCTCATGAATATTGCACATGAATAAACGGTCACGATACTCCGCTGGGAACGTATCTGCGAGATAGAAACGAGCTCCCCCATGAGCAGATAAGTGCGTGTGATCACGAATCGTTTTGATGTCATCATAGATATACGGATTGACGTGTGGCCGAGCTTGCTTGTGATACGTTCCGCCTTGCACGACATGAAAAAGATGCGGAATGACACAACATGTTGCACACCCCTGCCCGTAGTCGTTGAAATCAAACCCCCAGGAATTTGATAATCCTCGAGCAAAAACCTCAAAGGTTTTGCGAGTCGGATGGTATCGCCAAATACCAGCATCAATAAACTGACGCTGTGCATCCGTATCACCCGGCTTCCCAACGTTGGAAAACGTAAACACTCCGTGGCAACCGTACAGCCAGCCATCAGGACCCCACATAAAACTATTGAGCGTTTCATGCCGATCTTGAATGCCCCATCCATCAAGTAAGACTTGTGGTGGTCCATCGGGAATGTCATCACCATCTTTATCAGGGATAAAAGAAAAGTTTGGTGGCGACCCAACAAACACTCCACCAAATCCACAGGCGATCCCGGATGTGAACGTCAACGTGTCCGTAAATGTCTTCTTTTTGTCAAAGACACCATCACCATCTGTGTCTTCAAGTATTTGAATTCGACTCACCGGGTCGTCAGTATGTTTTTTACGAGTTTGATAATTAAAATTCTCCACAACCCACATCCGGCCACGATCATCGAAACAGAAGGCGATGGGCTCAGCGATGTCGGGCTCAGCAGCAAAAACAGAGACCTCAAATCCATCCGGTACAGCCATTTTTGAAACTGCTTCCGCTGGCTTTAAAAATGGAGTATCGCTGTCCTTGTGCTGTTTCTTTGGAAGTTGATTACGACCGTCATCAGCAGCCGCGAGAGGAATTGTGACTATGCCATACACTATGAAGACAGCCACCCCAATAAGTGACACTCCATTTTTGTGCACGTTAACCAATCGTTGCATTGCTCGATTTGTCATGGCAACTCCACCTGCTCAGTCGTCCCCAAATATTTCACAAGATCGATAACCTCTTGTGGCTTCATGGCATCCAGCTGCCCGTCCGGCATCATCGACTGTCGTGAAATCTTACGGAAGTCGATATCTTCTTTCGCAATGACCACTCTCGGCTGCTCTGGTGTTCGTAAAACAATCTTTGTCTCGTCTTCTTCGGCCAAAACTCCGTTTACAACACGGCCATCCACCGTCAGAACCGACACAGTCCTATATGCATGCGGAACATCCAAACTCGGATACACACTATTTAATAATATGTAATCAAGATTCGCACGGTTTGCACCAGTTAATTCCGGGCCTACTTTCCCACCTTCTCCATACAGCAAGTGGCAGGCAGCACAGGTCTTCTGGAATACCGCCCTGCCTCGTGAAGCATCTGCTGCTGCCACAGCTGAAGGCTTGCACAGCTTTTTATATTTTTTAATGAGGTGCTCTCGTTCCGCACCGACAACGGGCAACGCACCGTACACATTGGTAAACTTTTTCCCAAGGAGATTTCTCAGTGATCGGGCCACCTGCACTGGGACCGCGCTGGGCTGGATTTCCTTTGTTCGCAAAGCTTCTACAAGGCTTTCTGCATAAATCTTTCGAGACGCAAGTGTTTCAATAACTGCTCGCTGCTGTGAGGGGTCAAGATCTGAATAGCGAGATAGCAAAATAGATGGTGCCTGGTCATTTCGCACCATTGCATAGCCACGTATTGCACTGAGCGTCATTGCCGGATCGTTCATTAAGGTTTCGAGTAATTGCGATGCCTCTCGATTCTGCTGGCCAAGCAAAAGACTCAATGTTGAGCATCGCTGGGAGGCCGCAATGCTTGAATCTTGAACACACTCCAAAGCACTTGCAACTGCCATCGTGTCGCCAAAGATTTGAGAAAGAGCCAAAGCGTGCTGACGCACTGGAGCACTCGTACTGCATGCAAGTGTATTACTGAGCGCTGGCCAACCCTCGGGGGCATGTACACTCCTACGGCCTTCGAGCCCAAGAAGCATTCCCTTTAGTAGAGCGGCCTGAACGCTCGTATCCTCTGTAGACCCAACGGCATGGACCAAAAGGTGAAATGGGTCGGTGTTTTCATTCGCAAGAACATCTCTGTTTATACCGTGAAAAACCAACAGACTCAGAAAAGTAAAAATCGTTCCAAAATACTTTATACGATTTGGCATAGCTCACCCCCCGTTCATAACAGTGCGTGTTGGCAAAGTAAATTCTGGCAATCTGACGATTTCGCCACCTTTCAGCGCTGATTCATGAGCACAGATACCAACACTTGTCCAATTGGCACTCGTGAGTGCATTTGGCCAGGGATCACGATCCGTAAGAATTGACGTCACAAATTCATGAATAAGATGCGGATGCGAACCCCCGTGACCACCACCTTGCAAAAACGAGAGATGATCTGCGTCGTGAATTTCCTGCGGAAGGGTAAACCTTCGAATCGATTCAGGAAGAAGGTGAGCATAGTCGGGAGCTTCTATTTTTTCTGGAATCTCTGGCTCTGGCTTTTTGGCTGTATGAATAACGTGGGGCTCATTTTCAACTAATGTCCACTCAAAACTTTTTTTCGTTCCATAGACATCAAAACTCTCACGGTATTGCCTTGCGACGTCGTACAGACATCTCCAAACATGTGCCGTCAGATCACTATCTCGGAGTTTGATATGGCATGATTCAACAGCGAATTGATTCCCAGACTTTTTGGCAATGTCTTCACGCACCGTACCTGAACCAAAACAACTTACATACTCAGCAAAATCATCGAGTAACCCAAGGCACGGGCTTACAACATGAGTGGCGTAGTGCATTGGGATCATGCGTTCCCAATAATCCGGCCATCCATCCATATCCTGAGGATGCGACGCTGCTACATGTTGAATTTTCCCGAGCTCACCTTTTTCACAGAGCTCTTTTATAAAAAGAAATTCTCGGCTGTAGACAACTGTTTCAGCCATCATGTATTTCAGGCCAGTGGTTTGTACCTTTTCAACAATCTGACGACATTCTTCAATCGTTGTTGCCATAGGCACAGTACACATCACGTGCTTCCCTGCATCGAGTGCTTTGAGTGACATCCATGCATGGTCAGGGATTGGACTATTGATATGAACAAAGTCGATGTCTTTGTCTGCAAGGACATCGTCATAACTCGTATATCGTTTTTCAATACCGAATTGATCGGCGACTGCGTTCAGTTCAGTTTCGTTCCGACGACAGACGGCAGCAACGTTTGCATTGGGGTGCGATTGATATATCGGTATAAACTCAGCACCAAAGCCGAGACCAATCATGGCAACTTGTACGGTATCCGACATTTTCACTCCGTGTTCGCAGATGCATGACTGAAAAGCACCCATTCATGAATCATAAATGCTAGTAAAAACAATATTGTAGACAATGTAATATCGCGCACTCTTACTGAAGTATTTTACCATTTTCACTACCGTTTCTTGCTAAAATTTTCTTATGAAACGATCTGTCGCTCTTGTTATTGAAACAAGCAATGAATATGCACGCGGACTCCTTCGCGGCATTCTTCGATACCAGCAAGAGCACGAAAAGTGGACCATCGATTTGCCTGAGCAACATCGTCGTGCCGACCCGCCTCGTTGGCTTCGCACCTATTCTGGACATGGAATCATAGCGCGAATTGAAACCAAATCGATTGCTCGGGCTGTGCAAGCCACTCAGCTACCGGCTATCGACGTGAGTTCCGCACGAGAACTGTCCACCCTACCGTGGGTCGAAACCGATGACCGCAAGATTGCGGAACTAGCCGTCCAACACTTTCTGGAAAGAGGGTTTCGGCATCTCGCTTTCTGTGGCGACGGCTCATTTAATTGGTCCCGCTGGCGTCGCGAGGCGTTCGTAGCCGAGTCAAAAAAAGTCGGCATCGATGCCCGAGTTTTTGATATAGAAGATGATTCAAGTGGTATGACTTGGCCACATGCTCGCCGGAGACTTATGCGTTGGCTTGTCGAACTACCCGAGCCATGTGGCTTGATGGCAGCTTATGATTCACTTGCTCGTCGCTTGATTGACTTATGCGCTCAAGCCTCACGGCGAGTCCCCGAATCGATTGCTATTCTAGGAGTCGATGATGATCCGTTGTTGTGCCAACTTGCCACTCCGCCACTTTCCAGTATCGTCCCTGACTCAGAGGGAGCTGGATACGCAGCCGCCGAACAACTTGACGCCATCATGTCCGGCAAAAAGATGAAACGTCTCGATACTCTCTTGCCGCCATTGGGTATCGCGACTCGTCAGTCTACCGATACGTTTGCTGTCGAGGACAATGACGTATCGGTATCCGCACACTATATTCTGGCTCATGCCTGCGAGGGAATCCAGGTTGATGATGTCGTCAAACAAACACAACTCACCCGGCGAGCTCTTGAAAAACGATTCAAAGACGCACTCGGCAAAACACCCCATGCTTTGATCATCGAAACAAAACTGTCGAAAGCAGAACGGTGTCTTCGAGAAACCGCCCTGACTCTTGAACAGATTGCAACCCGTTGTGGATTTGAATACTCGGAATACCTGAGCGTCCTCTTCAAGAAACACCGAAACATGACGCCTGGTGTATATCGGCAACAACACCGACAATAAGAATCCGCCAAGTAGATCGACATGACTACCTGTCAACAATGAATGCACGTCATGCAGTCAGCCTTCAAGCCGACTGTTCTTCTACAGATGTCCTGTCGTCTCTGCCCCAGAACAATAACGTGAATGCCACCATGACACCGAGTGCGAATACAGCTGGCACGTACCACAGCTTTGACCAATTCACTATGCCATCGGCTGAAGTGCATCGCCCCATCCACCACCCAAATGCTTGTGCACCGATTCCAAGTCCAAAGCCCTGAGTGAGCATCACAACCAGAGATTGAGCCTGGCCACGGACCTCAGGCTTTGCCTTCTTATCGGTATAGATCATCCCAGTCACAAAGAAGAAGTCGTAACAGATTCCATGCAGCAGGATGCCAACAAAGATCGGCAGCGTGAGCATAGGGCCGGTCTGACCAAAGGCAAAGCCCCAGAGTCCATAACGAACAGCCCAGGCCAACATGCCAATCATGAGCATTTTCTTTACACCGAGTCGAGCAAAACAAAATGGCATAACAAGCATGAAGATAATTTCACTCATCTGCCCAGTACTCATAGCGCCTGTAGTGGAACCGAACAACTTCACTCCCATCGCATCAACAAATCCGTACCCTTTTGCGTAGTATCCAGCTAATGGAATACAAACCAGAAAAGACGCGACTGCAAAGATGAAGAATGATTTATCTTTGAGTAACGCCCATGCATCGACTCCAAGAACTTTTGATACAGAGATCGACTCCCCCTTGGCAGGTGGAGTTGTTTTTGGAAGGGTCAGGCAATACACACCCAAGATTGCAGATGCGATCGCCGCAGCATGAAATATATGAGGAGAATTATCTGAATATTGAATCGTGCTCATCGCCGCAGCGAATGCCTGCTCCGCTGCACTACTCGCTGCCTGATTACCTCCAGCAGCCGCTTTCGCCTGTTCAAGCTGCGCCATCGCTTGACTGATAACTTTGCCTTCGCCATTAAAAAACCGGCATCCCCACATCGCCCAGTTGCCGACGATCCAGCCTATCGTTCCGAGAACACGGACGGTGGGAAAGTCTTTTTCACTGTTGGCGAGATGTTTAAATGACAAGCTTGCTGTAAGACCCAAGGTCGGCATGAAGCACAACATGTAGGCAAGAAGGCATAGAATCATCGGCTGCGTGAATTGACTCAGAAAACTATCTGGTGCACCAGCACTCGCAAGAGTGGGAGCAAGCCAGAGGAGACCAGCGCCCACAATGTTTAAAATCGCGAGTACATGCTCCGTATTCATCAAACGATCACAGATTAAACCCAGGGTTAGAGGTGCAAGAATTGCAGCGATTGGAGCGACTGTGTAAGCGGCAGCATCAAAGGAACCACCAGGTCCTATCTCCGTCATGCCCGCATCGTTCAAAAAGCCATACATTGCCACATACCAAGATCCCCAAACAAAAAACTGTAAAAACATCATGACACCCAAGCGTGTCATTGGCAGTCGAACCGATGGAGATGTTTTTATTGAATCGCTCATAGCAGGACCTTTTTAAAAATTATCTTGTTCGGGATTCATACACTCATGTGGGAACACTATCTTGATTTCACCCCCGCACGGGTGAGCATACGCTGAACAGGTATGCCCACCAATCACTATCACCGATACCAATCGATGATCACAGACCCAATTTAACCCAACTTTTACTTGCGAATAGCATCAAAAATGGCAAAATAGAAGAGTTCTTCGGAATCACAGCCATAGGGGACCATATGCACGCTCGGACAAAAGAAACTCAGTCAAATCCAATTTATCGGGGTCCTCTTCCACAAATCTCAACCATTGAGAGAGTACCTGTGACTGTTTACGACGAGTCCGGAGACGCCAACCGAGCAATCGCTCGAGAAATAGCTGCGCTTATTCGTACTCGCTCTGGCAAAAACCAAAAAACTGTGCTCGGCCTTGCAACCGGTAGCACCCCAGTCGGTATTTACGACGAACTCATTCGGCTCCACACCGAAGAAGAGCTCTCGTTCAAACATGTCATCACATTTAATCTGGATGAATACTGGCCGATGGAGCCAGACGCTCTGCAGAGCTATCACCGGTTCATGCGAGAACACCTGTTTGACCACATCGATATTTTGCCCGAGAATATTCATATCCCAAACGGGCAACTAAGCCGTGGAGATGTGACTTCTGCATGTGAAGAATATGAAGACAAAATACGCGAAGTAGGCGGGATCGATTTACAGCTTCTTGGGATTGGCAGGACTGGACATATTGGATTCAATGAACCTGGAAGTAGTCTTGAGAGTCGAACACGACTCATCACACTCGACAGCGTCACCCGAGCCGATGCAGCAAGTGATTTCTTTGGCGAATGGAATGTTCCAAGACAAGCTATCACAATGGGGGTCGGCTCAATTCTTGATGCTCGCCGAGTTGTCTTACTTGCCTTTGGAGAGCATAAAGCACCAATTGTCCGTCACGCCGTCGAAGATGTTCCAAACAGCCATGTCTCCGCAAGTTCTCTCCAGCAACACCCCGACGCTAAGTTTGTTCTTGACCGTTCAGCCGCAGCAAAACTTACTCGCTTTGAGTCTCCTTGGCTCGTTGCTCCGCTAGAAACAATTGGATTGACGTGGAGTGATAGCCTTACTCAAAAAGCTCTCATCTGGCTTTCATTAAAACTTGGGAAGCCAATTTTAAAAATCACTGATGAAGACTACAACGAGAACGGACTTCAAGATCTGCTATCAAAACGAGGCCGATCCTACGACATCAACATTGAGGTTTTCCGAACGTTACAAGATACAATTACCGGGTGGCCAGGTGGCAAGCCCGGAGAGACCCGAAAAATTCGTGGCTTATCTGATTCAACAAAATCGAAAGAGTTTCCGAAGCGTGTCGTTGTCTTCAGCCCACACCCAGACGACGATGTCATCAGTATGGGCGGCACCTTCATTCGACTTTGTGAACAAGGACACGAAGTACATGTCGCGTACCAGACGAGTGGAAATATTGCTGTCTGGGACGAAACAGCTGATGCTCATATAGATTTCGTTGAAGCGTTCTGCCAAGCCTTTGATGCCGGAAAGAAAACAACTGAGATTGCTGAAAAGATTAGGCATTTCCTTCGGACAAAAGCGGCAGGCACAGTCGACATTCCCGAACTCCAACATGTGAAGGGACTCATCCGTCGCAGTGAGGCCAGAGCAGGTGCGCGTCACTCTGGTGTTCAACCGGAACGAATTCATTTCCTTGACCTACCCTTCTATGAAACTGGCCGCGTTCGAAAAAAACCAATTGGCCCGGATGACATTCAAATTACTGCAGATCTGCTTGATGCAATCAAACCACATCAAATTTACGCAGCTGGCGACCTCTCCGACCCACATGGCACCCATCGTGTCTGCCTGAGTGCGGTCTTCCAAGCAATGGAAAGCCTTGTCGATCGAGAATGGGCTCAAGCCTGTGAAATCTGGCTCTATCGTGGTGCTTGGCAAGAATGGGAACCACACGAAATTGATATGGCCGTTCCATTGTCTCCTGAAGAAGTTGAGCGAAAGAGAATGGCAATTTTCAAACACGAAAGCCAAAAAGATCGTGCTCTTTTTCCAGGACCAACAGACTCTCGAGAATTCTGGCAGCGAGCAGAGGATCGAAATAGAGAGACTGCTCGACTCTACGACAAACTTGGATTACCCGAATATGAGGCGATTGAAGGTTTTGTGCTCCATCGCTAAATCACTGCTGAAATTCTCATTTAGAGGAATTTCACTCCGATAGATATGCCTGAACTCGACAGTCGGCCCTTCGAAACGAAGGCCTCCCTTACCTGTTGCTGACAAATAGTTTGTCCTACCAGCAACGTCATGAACGTTTACCTCGCCCTACGGCTGACCCGACAGCTGAATGGAACATTGGAAACCCAGCAGGCCAAGCCTGATATAAAACCACGAACATGCTTACGAGAATGGCTGTGGGGCCACAGGCTGTCCGCCGTTATTGGCACTCTGGTCAGCAGCAAAAATCACTTCAAAGGTTCTGGCTGCATCAGAAAAACTTGTCAGAGGCATTTCCTCACCGCGATCAAGTGCATTAAAAAACGCTTGGAACTGAGTCTGATACGGATGATCACTCACATCACCAGAGTCACACATCTTCATTGTCAATCGATGCCAGGCATTCCGTTCCTTGGATAGCTTCATCGAGGTAAAACGATCATCTAAAACGCTTCCCTCACTTCCAACAAGATGCGTATGGAAATAGTAAGGCTGCAAACAATCAACAATAGCTGCTGTCTTCCCCAGAGCACCGTTTGCAAATTTTACAAGCGTCACGCTCGATGTGTCGTATTCATATGAATCGAATGTTGGACTCGTTGTTTTCGTGCTCATGCTCGTAACACTTTCAACTGCTTGATCTCCCATCATCATGAGGAGCGCATCGAGAGCATGACAACCAGCCGTTAAAAGAGCGCTTCCACCATTACTTTTCCCCGTATTCCAACGGAACTGACCATACCAAGGCCCGATGCCATGGTAGTAATCAATTTCGCCGTAATGCAGCTGCCCAAGCAATCCGTTCTCAAGCAACTCTTTCGTGACCTGCAGTTGTTCAGAATATCGAAGTTCAAAACAGACACAGCCAAAAACACTGTTTGTTTTTACCGCCTTTAGAATGCTGGCTACTTCTTCAGGCGAGTTCGCCATGGGCTTTTCAAGAATAATATGTTTTTTGGCGTCTGCTGCAGCAATGGCTTGCTCGGCATGTTTACTTGGCAGACCGGTAATGTCGATGACATCAATTGATGAATCAGCAAGCATGGAATGCAGGTCTTGAAAAACACTGATAGGGCCACCGTGTTGAGCGGTCAACTCGGCAGCATCAAGTTCACGTGTTGAACAAACAGCTGTAACCTGACCTTGGTCGGTAGCATTTATTGCCTCAATATGAGCTGTTGCCGCCCAGCCGTACCCAACAACACCAACATTATACTTTTTTGCCATGAACGAAATTCTCCCTAGGGTTTCAGCGACAGTCTTCACCATACGAGGCAGAAACTCAAGAGCGATAAGATCGCCCTAGGGCAATTCTTCAATCATCAGGTCTTTGAATTGTACTTCTGCTACGCCGTTCCCATGGATTTGTAAACCAATAATTCCGTCACTTGGTAAGCCCGATTCAACCTCTATATAGTCGACAGTCTGTATGCCATCGACCCACAATTCAATGTGATTGCCTCTTGCTCGAATCCGGTAGTCGTGCCATTCATCTCTACGAGAGTTTCTCTCGAGGAATGATTTGGGAGGCCGCGCAAGAAACTTTTTACGTCTGGATTCATCATACAAAGCCCCATCGTGACCAGCGCCAAAGTCAGCCTGATACCCAGCCACCTCATGACTGCCACGAATTCTTTCACTCCGAAACTGAACACCCGAGTTGATGAACCCTTTGGTACCACTGAGTTTTATACGGAGACTCAAATCAAAATTTGCATAGCGATTTATCGTACAGAGAAAATTATTTTTCTCTTGTTTCTTTGATAAAGAACCACCAACAATTTCCTTATTTTCTATACGCCATACGTCATTGATATCGCCTTCCCATCCATCAAAATTTCCCCCATTAAAAAGGCTGTCTGCAGCGAGCCCAGGAACAACGACCACAGCACAAACAAAAGCATACAGAGAACGAGTGATCCTGAACCTACAATGGTGCCTGTGAGAATTTCTGACCATTGCTAACCCGCTCCTCTGTTAGTCTCATAGTGATAAAAAAGCACCTGCGTGCCAGCCTCACCGTAGCCTTGTTTCCCTAATAATTCATACAGTTTCTGAGCAACTTCAAGACCGGGAAGACGTAGCCCTTGAAGATCTGCTTCTTCCTGAGCAAGGCGAATGTCTTTTACAAGATGACGTACAAGAAAACCAGGTTCGAAATCTTCATTGAGCGCGCGTGGAGCCAGGTTTGTTAGGCCCCAACTACCCGCAGCGCCACCACGTATCACATCCTGAACTACTAATGGATCCAGGCTGCTGGCTTTTGCCACAGCAAGAGCCTCACACCAGGCCACCATACCAATTGCCACTGCGACTTGATTCGATAGCTTACACCGCTGACCACTACCCGCAGGACCGAGACGTGTGACTGATTGGCCCATAAGCTTCAAAAGTGGCAATCCCCGATGAAACGCCTCGTCGCCTCCACCAACCATGACGACAAGACTTCTGTTTCGTGCACCTACATCACCACCAGAGACCGGTGCATCGAGGGCTTCTATATTCCGCTCTCTTGCTGCAATTGAAATACGCTCTGCCAGACGAGGACTCGAAGTTGTCATGTCGACAAGAAGACTCCCTGACTTTGCAGCTTCAATGACACCCCCACCAGCCGTCTTCCCAAAATACACCTGCTCAACGTCTGATGGGAGGCCAAGCATCGTGATCACCACATCAGTAGCATTGGCTGCTGATTCAGGCGTATCATGCCATATTGCTCCCCGCTCGAGTAACGCCTCGGCTTTCTCACGAGTTCGATTGTGAACATGAAGTGGATGACCATTCGTAATCAAATGCTTCGCCATACTGGAACCCATAATGCCGGTTCCAATAAAAGCGATCGAACAAGGTGACAATGGCATCAGCATATACTCATGAAGGCACGAATCTCATAGTTTCAGGCATGATACATCAAAGTGAAATGACACATGAAAATTATTCGTTTTTTAAAACAAAACCAAGAAGCTTTCGGAAGCCTACACGACGACAACCGCGTCACACTTCTCGAGGGAGATGTCGCATCTGGTTTTTCTGACACCGGCACACTAGTAACAGTTGAAAAAATCTTGGCACCAATTTTTCCAACCGATATTCTTTGTATTGGGCTTAACTACAAACGACATGCTGCTGAAACTGGTGTTGCACTACCGAACCATCCTATTCTTTTTCTTAAAAATACTGGCTCAATTCAGCACCCCGGAGACCCAGTCATACTTCCACGAAAACTGCGTAGTGAAAAAGTTGACTATGAATGTGAACTTGCAGTTGTTCTTGGGAAACGGTGCCACAACGTCAGTCGGAACGAAGCCTACCAACACATACTTGGATACACATGCGCCAATGACATCTCAGCTCGTGACTGGCAGAAAAACGGTGGCGGTGGACAATGGTGTCGAGGCAAGACATTTGCAACGTTTTGTCCACTTGGACCCGTAATTACAACCTTGGAGGAAATTAAAGACCCAAACAAATTATCCCTTAAAACAATTCTCAACGGCCAGATCATGCAAGAAGGGAACACAGATGACATGATTTTTGATATTCCCGCATTGATTGAGTTCTTATCAGCTAGCACGGTTCTAAATCCTGGGACAGTCATTCTTACAGGCACACCACATGGCGTGGGTTTCGCCCGAACCCCACCTGTGTATCTTCATCCTGGCGATAAGATTACCGTCGAGATAGAAGGCATCGGCCGTCTTACGAATCCCGTCATCGAAGAAACCGGGCACGATGTTCAAGGAGACTAAAGTGTATCGCTCGCAGATAACGAATCGACCTGTTTATACTACTGTTGAGCTCCCAGATTATGACCTCGGGGGGAGAGGCCTATATGGCCCAATTGAAAATGAATGAACACCACGCAATTGTTGTGGTCTCCTAAAGCCTTCTCATTTCTCTTTTTTGACATTTGTTATTCATGGAACTGAACGCATGGCCAAGAAAATGACCGCACCCACCATTCGCCCATTCGGAAAACTTCCTGACGGACGAGAAGTCAGCCTGTTTACCTTAGAAGCTCCCGGAGGATGGAAAGCAACAATCACAAACTACGGGGCAATTGTGACAAGCTTTTGTGTTCCTCAAAAACAGGATGAGACAGTCGACGTTGTGCTTGGATTTGAATCTCTTGATGGCTATCTCAATGGCCATCCATATTTTGGTGCAACATGTGGCCGTGTCGGTAACCGAATCGCAGATGGGCTTTTTTCGATACATGAAAAGTCGTACAAGGTTGCTCAAAACAACGGCCAAAACCACCTTCATGGTGGTATCATCGGATTTGACAAACAACTCTGGAAAGCAACACCACGAGTTTCAGAAAAAGGCTCAGTTCTCGATCTTGAACTCTCATCACCAGATGGAGATGAGGGATATCCTGGAACGCTTCACTCAAAAGTAATCTACACGCTTACTCCAGATGGTGAACTATGGGTCGAAATGGAGTCGACCACAGATGCTCCAACTATTGTGAATCTCGTGCATCATACGTATTGGAATATTGCTGGCCAAGCAACAAATAGCATTGAGAACCACACGCTTACGGCACACGCTGATCGATATCTTCCACTCGATTCAGGCGGCATACCGACAGGAATAATTCGTGACGTTGATGGCACTCCTTTCGACTTTCGTCTTTCGACTGATAATCAATCTAATCTTGGAGAGGTGATCCTGGCCCTTACTCCGTCACCGGAAGGGGCCGAAAAAGGAGGTGTTGACCATTGTCTAGTAATCAACAACTGGAAACCTGACGGGGCACTTCGGCCGGCGGTCACGCTCACTGATCCGACCAGTGGAAGAAGCCTTGAAATCTGTACCGATCAACCCGGCATTCAAGTCTATACAGGCAATTATCTTGACTCATCACTCAAAGGGAAATCTGGGATCACCTACAAACAGCACGCGGCCATCTGCCTTGAGACCGAATGTTTTCCAGACGCCATCAATCAAACGGAATGGCATGGAAAATGGCCATCTGGTCGTCTGAATCCTGGTGAAACCTATAAGCACACTATGGTGCATCGGTTTACCACCGGACACTAGTTCGATCGAGGCCCTGCTAGATAACCCATTGAATCCATCCACTCGATTACTCGGTGGGGCCATGCATCAACAGGCAAGTCCTTCTTTTTCATTCCAAAACCATGCCCGCCCTTTGCGTACACGTGCACCTCACAAGGAATATCGTGCTTCTTGTACTCAACAGCAAGAAGGAAACTGCCACTCGCTGTCCAAGGATCATCTGCAGCATGAACGAGACACAGTGGTGGTGACGTATCTTTTACAGTGATATCCGAGAGCAGCGGCCCCTCAGTACCACGCTCAACGAGATAGGCTGGATAAACAGGAATCGCGAAGCTCGGTATTGAATTTTTCACATCCAATTTTTCATCCATTGGGTACGTATGTTCGCTTCCATGCAAGCATGTCATAACAGTGAGATTCCCTCCTGCAGAAAAACCAAGCATCCCAATGCGACCTGAATCGACCCCCCATTCTTCTGCGTGATGATGAATTATTCCGAGCGCTCGTTGCGCATCCTGGAGAGCACATTCCTGTGGCGATGGCACACGGTACTTTAAAAGAACAGCCGTCACTCCGTGTTCAGTGAGAAACTCACAAACATCTGTACCCTCATGCTCATAGGCTAAAATCTTGTAGCCGCCGCCAGGGCAAACGAGCACTGCCGCACCGTTTGGATTGTCTGGACGGTACACCGTCATTTGTGGCCGAGTCACATTGGTAATCCGCAAAATCCCATTCTTGTTTGTCCGCACTTCCTCAGAAGGCTCCGCCTTCTGCTCGGAAGCCGGAACACCATCTGGCCAAAGATCGAGCACAAGCGGCTCTGCTGTAAGACGAGATGACACTCCGAAGAGTATCGTGATACAAAAAAAATACAGCAGACAGGTCCTGCAAACGAGCATGTTTTTCACACCTTTTAAAACAAAATAAGCACCAGACGTCCGAGGAAGCTACGACTTTTGCTTACTCTTCTGGTTCTTCTTTCGACCACGCCTCGGGGGGTCGACGGCCGGCACCTTGAGTTCTTTTCGTAATCTATCAAGCTCTGCATGCAATTCTTTTTGTGCTTTTGCATGCTCAGGTTGATCATAAACATTCTTCAGTTCCTGTGCATCCTGCTCACGGTCAATCAAGGTCCAATAATCCATATCAGGCTCATAGAAATGAAAAAGCTTATATCGGTCCGTGACGACACCGTAGTGTTTTCGAACACTATGAGCTCCTGGGAATTCATAATAGTGATAATAAAAGCTTTTTCGCCAATCGCTCGGACGTTGGCCTGCCAATAACAGAGCAAGGCTCTTTCCATGCATATCGGAAGGAATGGATTGGCCAGCAGACTCAAGAAATGTTTCTGGGAAGTCAAGAATCGAAACAATTGCATCTGACGTCGTGCCTGGTTGCGTAACGCCTGGCCACCGCACAATACAAGGCGTCGTGAGCGACTCTTCATAAATCCACCGCTTATCAAACCAGCCATGTTCACCAAGATAAAAGCCTTGGTCCGATGAAAACAAGACCATGGTATTTTCACTCAGTCCTGCTGAATCAAGATAATCAAGGAGCTTTCCAACAGCCTCGTCAACAGCTTTTACACAACCAAGGTAGTCATGCATGTACCTTTGGTATCGCCATTTCACGAGATCTTTTCCTGTGAGATTCTGTTTACGAAACGCATTATTGAGAGGCCCATAGTATGCGTCCCAGTCCTTTTTTTGAGCATCTGAAATGGTTCGTGGTGGTTCCAGTTTTGCATCAAGTGGACGAAATGTTTTTTCGAGCGTCATATCTTGTTCATGCTCGGCTCGACCACGACCTGAATAGTCGTCAAATAGTGTTTCAGGTTCTGGAAAAATACGGCCACCATTCCAACCAAGATGCCGCAAGGCTGGTGACCATTCACGGTGAGGGGCTTTATGTTGAGACATGAGAAGAAATGGCTTGGATCGATCTACACCTTCCAACCAATCGATTGATAAGTCAGAAACAATATCCGTGACGTATCCTTCATGCTGAAGCGGCTCACCATTCCTGATCATTTTCGGATTAAAGTATGATCCCTGACCAGGCAAAATGTGCCAATGATCAAAACCGGTTGGGTTACTCTTAAGATGCCACTTCCCAATCATGGCTGTTTGATAGCCAGCCGTTTGCAGCATTTTTGAAAACGTGGGCTGTGATCCATCGAACTCATCCCCGTTACAACAAAAACCATTCACATGAGCGTATTTACCAGTCAAGATTGCAGCTCGACTCGGACCACAAATCGAATTTGGCACCATGCAACGACGAAAAAGCATGCCTTCTTGAGCGAGCCGATCAATATTCGGGGTTTCGAGTAATTTAAGGGGATGACCGTAACAACTCAGTGCCTGGTTCGTGAGATCATCACAGAAAATCATCACAATATTAGGAGGTTGCTTCGCTTCAACAGCCACACAACAAAAGCAAACAAAGAGACAACAGAAAACAAGAAACCTGTTCATAAAACCCCCTCGTAATCAGAAAACAGCACAGCTTTTATTAGCACATCATAATCTGACAATAGTTGTACCAGATACAACCTTTCATGTCGTAAGACCTCTACCCTTACGAGGGAATCGACACGACACAATGTCGATTATTCCTGCTGGTCATCCATGGCCATTGGCTGCTGCCACGGAACCTTCGCCGCCACCTGAACGTGATGACGCAGTTTCTCTGTCAAGTCCTTCACGATCGATCGATGGCTATCACTCACGTCACTCGATTCAAGAGGGTCATCGTCTAAATTAAATAGCTGGTAGTTTTCAAAAGGTGTGTTTTGAAGCAATTTCCATGGCCCGTGTCGCACGGCATAGTAGTCCTGCCCCTGATAGAGCTGGCCTCCTTCTCGCCGCACCCAGAAAAGAGTTCGGTCGAATGACTGCCGCTTCCCAAGTAACGTTGGCAGAATAGATACCCCATCGATCTCATGCTTGATGGTCGCACCAGCAGCCTCACAGAATGTCGGGAAAAGGTCACTTGTCAATGCAACAAGATCACTTCGTGAACCTGGCGTAATGTGCCCAGGCCATACCGCACAAAACGGTACAGCGATACCGCCCTCATACATTTCTTGTTTGAAGCCTCGATGTGGGCCACAGTGTGCGTGACTTCCCTTATGGCCACCGTTGTCAGACGTAAAAACAATGAGTGTATTTTTAGCTTGGCCAGTTTTTTCCAAACAATCTACAACTCGACCAATTCCAGCATCGAGGTGTTCGACGAATGCGACTAACTTTGCCCGGATTGGATCTATTCCAGGCTCCCGCGATAAAACTTTTTTGAGATATGCTTGAGGAGGTTGTACCGGTGTATGTGGCGCATTAAAAGCAAGGTAACAAAACCACGGCTGCACTTTCCCAGCCCGCGACGTTATGTAATCGGCTGCCCAATCACTAAAAATATCGGTCGCATGCCCGTCTGGCCGAACATCAACCGTATTCAGTCGCATATAGTGCTGATCATGACGAGTATGAGTCAAATAGTCGTCCATCATGTCGCCAAGAAATCCATGGAAGTGATCGAACCCATGGTCTGTTGGACGAGATGGAGCCTCAAGCCCAAGGTGCCATTTGCCAATAATAGCTGTGTGGTAGCCAACTGCTTTGAGCGGCTTTGGTAGGAGAATTGCATCCGGATTGAGGAATCCCCAGTTATTGTCAGGATTTGTGCGAATAACACCCGGAACTCCGACTTTATCTGGCACTATACCGGACAAAAAGGCTGCACGGGTTGGTGAACAGACAGGACAATTCGCATAAAAGTTATCGAACCGCATTCCGGCGGCAATAAGCGAGTCTATTGCTGGAGTCTTCAAGTCCTTTGCACCGTATGCACCAACATCGCCCCATCCTTGATCATCAGTCAAAATCATCAAGATGTTTGGGGCCGAATGAGTATTTTCGGTGGCGGCAGGGATTCTACCGACAGTAAACAACAACCCTACCACCACAAGAAAAGCATGGCACACCCGTCTCATAAATATATTTGACATTATTTCTCCACACTCACTATTCATAAACAATCTCTCTCACCCGCTCACATGAAACCCTACACACCCACCTGAATGTCGCATCAATAGTAGCCCTATGCCTAAATCAGATATTATTGCTTCGCATCCACAAACTTCCAGAGGCGACTATTACTACGTAAAAAAACACCATCCCCTGCAATTGCTGGAGAAGCAAGAATCTGGTTTTCAAGATGAAATGTGTCTTTCAACTCACCCTGCTCATCATCAAAATGTACGAGTTGAATAAGTCCTGTTTCATTCACGGCAAGCAACGTGTCTCCATTAACAACTGGCGTTGCGCTGAAAGGGCCTTTAAGGCGAAGCTGCCACCGTCGCTCTCCTGTTTCAATGTCACCAGCCGTTAAGACATCTCCACGACTGATCGTAAATACCGTGTTGCTGACGACCACCGGACTAGATGTTCCTGGTGAAAGTCGACTACTACTCCAAAGCTGTTTCGGACTTTTTTGCGACGAAAGGTTATAGGCAAGTGCGGTCAGCCCTTTCGATGGAACAAAGAGAACATTTCCTTTCCGGCAACTCGAGGGAATCGTGCTTGCACCACCGTCATACTTCCAAAGAAAATGACCATCAGCAGTATCTACCGCATCGATACCTGACTTGGATTGAAGACCAACAAGACCTGGTGACAAGACCAACGGACTCGTCCAATTTGCTGATTTTTCCCTTTCAATTTTCCAAATATTCTTTCCTGTTACAGCATCGATACCAATTGCATATGACTCACTATCATTTTCCACCTGTGCAACAACAACACCATCGGTAACAACAAGCGAACTCGCCATCCCAAGGCTATTACTCACATTCGGATAATCGGCAGTGATTCCTCGCAACCAGATTAAATTACCATCGAAGTCAAGACAGACCAAATCATTGGATGAGAAAAGGGCATATATTCTTACGCCATCGGTACACGGTGTCGGAGCAGCAACACTTGTCTTCTCATGACACATTGTTCTACCCGTTGCCCAGAATTGTCGCTCCCAAAGTGACTGGCCCTTTGTTCCATCAATGCACAACACCCTAAGTCGATCCTGTTCTGGGCCGCTGCTACATGTGATAAATACTTTATTGCTATGGACGACCGGGGTAGAAAGACCATAACCAGGAAGCATTCGCTCCCAAGAGATATTTTTTCCACCTAATTCTTGCGGCAACCGTTCAGTTGTTGCGCCGCTCCCACGCGGCCCCTGAAAAGAAGGCCATGACTGATCGCCTTGCACCAGAGCATCGCTCCCAAGCAACGTAATAAAACATGCCATATGAAGACACCTGTTTATTTCATACATATTGCACATCATGGTATCTGTAATTCTCCATGCGTTGCTTCTGCTTCTGAATGACGTGGAGTCGGTCGACGATCCGATCCAAGAACAGGTGTTCCCGAAGCATCACAAAGCCTCAATTGAAACTGCCATTCTTTTGTCCAGTCCTTCGCCTGACCATCTTGGCACAATTTCACCAGCAATGTATTTTCTCCCTCCCTCATTTCAAACGGAATCCTGTACTGATCGATGCGCATTCCTCGATGATATTCATCCCGTTCAAACAGAAGACTTCCGTTGCCCCATATCTTCCACGCATTCTTACAGCCAAGTCGCACTTCAACCTCTTGTCCCACAGGCATAGTGAAGGTTGTGAATGCATAGGCAACAACTTCTTTGAGGCCGTCTCCAGGGCCCGGAATCGCCTTGTTGATATCAACCATCCCATAGGGATCTGCAGTAAGAAATTCGTGCCAGAGCACTTGCATTCCTTTACCTGCGTATAACGCTTGAAGATCAACATTTTCTTCAGGTGGATACACCGTCGCAAAGCCCTTCCCGTCGGTGTTATCAAATGGGCCAGCCACATACCAGCCTGCAAGAAATCCAAAATGGTGCTGCAAGTCAATTATCTGACCACTCTTTCGCAAAGCAGTTGTAATCTGCTTCACCTGATCAACATTCCTGGCAGCGTCGAGTGCCTTCCGCAGTATTTCATTCACTGCTAGTTCTTCGTTCGCTTGACTTGCCTTCTGAATCAACCGATCAACAGCGTCGTATCGAAGCTCTACGCCCGGATCATCGAGCATGCTCGAAATAATTGTTTCCGCACGCTTGGGATTTCTTTGCTGAATAAGCTCCCAGGCAAGACGCCGTGCCCTGGGATCATGACGCACATCTGATAAGAAAACTTCCAAATCTTCCAATGGTATTTTTCTACTACGACCAGCGATTGCATCAACGGCAGTACGAATCCAATTCGCTGAGAGTGGACTTGCTCCATCAATTGCAGAAAGAATTGTCGGGATTGAATCTGACTTACAGTCAGCAACTTCTTGCCAAGCAACTGCAGCTGATGGATTACCTTTCCCCTCATTTCCTACTGACTGGAGCGTCTTTAAATTTGCATCCAACGTCTCCGCTACCGAAGCAGCGGCCCCAAGAGCAACCAAACAACACGAAATGGCCAGAAAAAACAGCACCGGACTCACGTTGTGATTTCTTATCAATTTATACACAGATTTTCTCATAACCTCGCACACTGAAATGAAGCTCTTTCCTCAAACGACCAGACACGAAAGTGCCAGCAAACACTATCACATACACAAGAAGCCCTGACAACAACGTAGGCATTCCTCAAAGATTTCAAATGGAAACTAACACTTCAGAAACTGATATGAAACTTATTATTTGGTCGGTACAGTATATTGACTTCGGCAACCCTTACAGCCCATTATCAACGGCTACTCGCATCAACCGTGTAGCGTGCCACTGACAGTAAAAAGGCGCTGGGCCCTTTCGATCTAACACCACCATTCAATCCTACCGAGACTACAAGTCATGCTTCCTGAACCTGATGCCAAGAATTCACCTGGTGACGTTCTCATTGTTATTGGTGATGCCTCAGAAACAGTCGACACCCTCTATCCATACTTTCGCCTCCAAGAATCTGGTTTCCGGCCGCATGTCATCGCGGCAGAAAAACGATTGCACCAGATGGTCTTACACGAAGTGCGACCTGGGTGGACCATTACGAAAGAATGGGAGGGATATCAAATCATGGCGGATGCTGCTTTTGCCGACGTCCGCCCGGAAGATTATCAAGGCATTTTTTTTAGCGGAGGAAGGGCTCCGGAATATATCCGTTACAACTCTGATCTTATTCGTATCACACGGCACTTTTTTGAGCAAAACAAGCCTGTGGCGAGTGTCTGCCACGGCGTGGAAATACCAGCCTATGCCGACTGCGTCCAAGGACGACGCATGGCTACCGTTGAAAAATGTCGTCACGAACTGGAATCAGCTGGTGGCATCTTTATTGACGCTCCATGTGTGGTCGATAAAAATCTGATAAGTGGCCGAACCTACCACGACAGCGGCCTGTTTATCGGAGCCTGGATAAAACTTCTTGAGGCTTCTCGCGAACCTGAAAATGCCGTGTAAAACTAGCGTGCTGCAGCTTCTTGTTCTGCTCGAAGAGTTTCAAGAGGCTCAATTATTTCATCGAGCCGTTCATTGAAAAGATCGCCTATAAGGAGATCTGTGACATGGCCACGAAGATGAGGGAATCGCTTGACAAACTTACCGAAGTTAAAACCATCATAAAATTCATAAACCAGTCGCCGCATGCGATCCATACCCCGCACATAATCCCGCCCCCAAGAACCTAACCGCTCCGCGGACAAGTCGTTCTCTTGAAGCGCAGCAACCACCGCATCACCGGCAAGTTCACCACTTTTCAGCGCTAATAGTATGCCCGAGGAGTAGAGCGGATCAAGAAAACCAAAGGCATCACCGACAAGAACCCAGCCGTCGCCGGCAACGTCCCGTGCCCGATAAGAGTATTCTTTTGCAACACGAACAGACTCGATTTTCGTCGCCTTGTCGAGGCGTCCGTGAAGCCCGAGACACCGTTTCATTTCTGCAGCGTAAACAGCCTCTAAATCCTTCTTTTCTCTGTTTTGAAAAAGATAGTCATACCCAGCAACCACGCCAATACTCACAACATCATCGTCGAGCGGTATGTACCACAGCCATCCCTGCTTATCATCCAGTTGCATAACAAGAGTCGCACCTTCATCACGACCGGTTCCTCGTGCTGCACCTTTCCAATAACTCCACAAAGCTGCTTTTTTAAGAATTGGATCCCACTCTCGAAGACCGAGTCTACTTGTGACCATTGCTGCTTGACCACTTGCATCTATAACAACCTTTGCAGCAATTGTTGATATCCGCCCGAACTCATCAGCTACACGTACCCCCGTCGCACGCGTTCCCTCGAATAAAACCTCAAGCACACGCATACCTTCGTGTACCTTAACCCCATTCGACTCAGCATTGCGAAGCATCATCTCATCAAAATCTGCTCGACGAACTTGCCATGTTTGTGAACTTTCATCGTCCCGATGATCAATAAAATAAAAAGGTGCTGAAAGCACTCCTTTTTCATTCACGAATTGGACGGAATGTTTTTCTACAAAACGGCTTCCTCGCAAACGATCGATCATGCCGAGACGCTTTAATGTCCAGAACGTTTCTGGGATAAGTGACTCCCCAACGTGGAATCGGGGAAACTTCTCCCGCTCAAAAAGCATTACACATCGCCCCTGCTGAGCTGCAATAGTTGCAGCGGTGGTGCCTGCTGGTCCACCACCTACAACAATTACTTCCGTTTGCTCCGGAAGTGGTACTGCGTCGGGTGTTCGTTCGACCATTTTTCCTCCTCATCATCATCAATACTCAATGCTCGCCGCACCGCAC
Organism: Planctomycetaceae bacterium; assembly: GCA_018694455.1. Taxonomy (GTDB): domain Bacteria; phylum Planctomycetota; class Planctomycetia; order Pirellulales; family UBA1268; genus UBA1268. The sequence goes on from JABHNP010000069.1 coordinate 29,508, forward strand.
CGGAGCAGTATTCCCTATTTCCTTCTTAGCCCAAAGAATCTGAAGGTCAAACTACAAACTCTCACTTCTATGCCGACGGGCCTTTATTACAAGCATCTTTTACTTTTTATTGCTCTCGCTGTGTCGCAACAAGAAACCATTGAGCCACTCATCCTTTCACACGAAAACCTGCAGGCATTCTACTGCAAGATCTACTACCTTCTGCGACATTTACTGTGCGAGAAACAGAGGAAGCGGACTACCACGAAGCAATTGCAATGCCGTCTCACCGAACAATTTCCGGAGAAGAAGGTTCTTGGCAGAATTGCCAGCGACTATGAGATCTGCCTCCCAGGTTTCTGCGTAGGACACGACTTCTTGCACAGGATCGCCCTGAATCAGATCAGTCTCAACATCTCTACCATGCGACGCAAAGTAACCTTCAGCAGCTTTCAAACGACGGCTTCCTGCATTGAGATCATTGCAAAAATGAACAATCCGCACCTTTGCCTCAGGATAAATTCCAGACTGAACAAAATGCTTAAATGTCTTTGCACTTTCGAGTGAACCAGAATAGGCAACAAGCACACGACGGACAGGTCGAAACATTTCAGAGACAGCAAGCATCGGGCGAACCCCTGCAGCCACCAGCCGCTCGAGACTGTCTGTCGGCTCTGGGACTACGTCGTGCTCAAAAAGCCCCTGAAGACCAAACACACAGAGATCTTGATAGCGAACTAGGTCGGCTACAATTTCGAATGGATTCCCTGTTTGCTCACTCGTTTGATGAGGCACACCAGCTGCCATACATTTCTCTGCAAAAAGCTTATTCGCCTTCTCAATTTCAGCAGCAACTTTTTCCATGCGATCTTGACGGAGTTCGGCTGTCAGCGTTTCAACACCTACGCCGATTGGCCGTGGACCTGTCCATTCAAGACGTGAAGGATCAACCACTGCCACACCAAGGAGTTCTGCTTGTTGAGATTGAGCAATCTCGATGGCGTGGCTCACAACTGATTCAGCGTGGCGGCTCGTTCCAAGCCCAACAAGAATACGTTTTATCATGACAGCATTTCAGGGTTCGTTGACAGAAATTGTCAGAATCAAAAGACTACAATCCAACCACCTGAAATTCTTTCACACTTCAATCGCAGCGACTACCTTCATCAACGGCGCACGGGAAACGCAGACTATTCGATACAACAGCACAACTTGTCGTTACAACAAACCAAATCAAACCATGTATTCATTTGCTAGCGAGGGATAGGTCATCGAACTGAAAACGCTTACTTTCCTGAAAGCCTAAATGGCATGCAGAAAAGCTTTATCCGAGCGAATAGATGAGGAACAAGCCACTGAGAATGACAAAGAACATGAGGAATGCATCTGGCTCTACAAATGGAATCCGGCGTTCACCATGATAAAGCTGTCCTAATGCAGCAATAGCGGTAGCAAGACAAATGACAAATGCGGTTACTGCATGAGCCTCCGATACGCTCAGAAAAATTGATCCATCGTAGAACCCATCAAGCACAACAAAAAGAAGAATGTTAAAAGCATTGCTCCCAAAAGCATTTCCTATCGCAAGATCGATCGCACCAATACGAATTGCTGTCAGTGATGCAACGAGTTCGGGCAATGATGTTGTTACCGCAACGAGTGTTGTGCCAACAAAGGTGCCGCCAAGCCCTGTTTCTTCAGCCAGAGCACCTGCTACGTGTGCGAGCTGGGGTCCGGCAAAACACAAGACGGCTGCCGCGATACCAAAAACAAGAGACGGTAACAAAAATGGTGCTTTATGGATCGCTTTCTTCGCTGTTACCACATTGTCACTTGACTGAGATTCAGCAGAAATTCTTATCGCGATCCGTTGGTTCAAGAAAATCATCCTCGCGCCGAAAACATATGCCAAAAGAATTGCCCACGACCAGGCACTTATCCCAAAGCAGGTTCCAATTGTCACTTTATCAGACGTAATGATGGCTAAGCCGGCCAGCGATGTCACCGCAATACATAATATTGCCGAAAGTGCATGAGCAGCTCCTTCCCGTGATAGCATTTTTTTTCCTGAACGAATACTTAAATCAACTGCTGCCAAGATAAGCAGGTTCATCAGGCTGCTGCCAAGAAGATCGCCGGCAGCCAGATCGACAAAACCAGAACGAATAGCCGTAATATCAACAGACAATTCCGGAAGCGATGTAACTCCTGCCAAGAGTAAGCTTCCAACAAGAAGTCGGCTTAGCCCTGTTGCCTCAGCAATTCGATCTGCCGACCGGGCAAGCAATGAGCCGGCGATCGCAACAGCGCCAGCAAGCAACACGAATTGTCCCACGAGCAGAACTGGCATGAGGTTTATCTGAGCTCACAGTAATTCATGGGCCCTTATGTCGCCTCCTAAACGTCACGAGTTGATCTGCCTGCCGACGAACATCTCGATCACTGAGTGGCTTCGCAAGAACAAGACCAGCAATAAAGCCGGCTACATGTGCTGAATAAGCAACTCCTCCCCCTGTGTCCGAAAGACCAAGTACGACCTGCATAAGAAAGTAAATACCAACGGCCACGTAACCAGGAACGTCCATAATGATCCGAAGCAAGATGACACTCACCCGACGGTTTGGATGGAGCACAAGATACCCACCCAACACACCAGAAATTGCGCCAGACGCACCAAGACAAGGAGTAAGCGCCTCATCTCCTTGAGCATTGAGCATAACAAAGGCAAGTGAAGCCAGAACTCCAGCAGCTAGATAGAAGATGAGATAACGAATATGGCCCATGTCATCTTCGACATTGTCTCCGAAGATAAAAAGAAACCACATGTTACCCAGGAGGTGCATCCACCCGCCGTGTAGAAAAATTCCTGTAATTAACGTGAGGTAAACAGGGATCGGTGTTGGTCGAAGTCCTGGTACCGACACCTGATATTGCTGGCCCTCATATTCAACCTCTCGTACCGCAGGTTCGGTCACGACATCTTGGCCGGTCACAATTTCAGCCGGAACTTGGCAAAAAGCAAGGGTCACATTATCATTCTGTCCGCCTTGTTGAAAAAGTACGAAGACAATAATGTTCGCTGCGATGAGTGACCAGGTCACCCATGGCATCCTCTGACGGTCAGAATTATCATCTCCAAGTGGAAAAACCATAATCGGCAGGTCTGAGGGAATCTGATTATCACACTGTCACAACGACAACGTATCAGTTTCCTAATGTAGTCCCTACGAATAAAAAAAGGGACTGTTTCACGCAGCCTTCGAGCGTTGCGAACTCTTCACCTTCTGAGTCGGTGATATTTCGGCTTCTTCGAGCTTTTGTTCAATCCACCCATCGACACTCCAGGGGCCACCACCGGCATAAATCATTGAAAGTAGTCCGCCGCCGATTGCCATATTCTTCATGAATTGAATAATCTGCAATTGTCTTTGGGTTGGGTCAGCAATCATCCAAAAATCATGGAAATAAAATGTTGCTGCCGCGAGAAAGACAAACAAGAAGGCTGCCCCAATCCGAGTCCAAGCACCAGCCAGAACGGAAAGGCCGCCAATAAGAATGAGACCAATGGCACCGAACAGTGCCAGCCGAGGATTAGGAATGCCTTCACTGCCCATATATTCAGCTGTTTGTGAGAAGTGACGGATTTTACTGTCGAAAGCGCTGAACAAAAAGATTGCTACGACCATAAATCGCGCTAGTAGAGATATGCATCCCTGAACAAAATTGGCAACCTGTTCCATGATGTGACCGTTCCTGCCTTAA